>JAPLPC010000374.1 GCA_026400425.1 Hyphomicrobiales bacterium
CGACGTCGAGCGTTTCGGCTTCGCGCCGCGCGCCTCGCCGCGCCAGTCGGACATGATGATCGTCGCCGGCACGCTGACCAACAAGATGGCGCCGGCGCTGCGCAAGGTCTATGACCAGATGCCGGAGCCGCGTTACGTGATCTCGATGGGATCATGCGCCAATGGCGGCGGCTATTACCATTATTCCTATTCCGTGGTGCGCGGCTGCGACCGCATCGTGCCGGTCGACATCTATGTGCCGGGCTGCCCGCCGACTGCAGAGGCGCTGCTCTACGGTGTGCTGCTGCTGCAGAAGAAGATCCGAAGGATTGGAACGATCGAACGGTAGGAGAACAACATGGCCGCGCCTGCCGATATGATCGTTCCGCTGCTGCGAGAAATCCGCGCCGAGAACCTCGATCAGCACGACCAGACGCGAGCCATGATCGGTCTCCTGCAGACTCCTAAGGAGACCCTGGAAGGTGCGCAAGCAAGTTTCCGGCAGGCTCTGACGGCCGATACGCTGATGAGCAAGCTCATCACCGGCGAGTTTGAAGAACGAATTGAAATGCTCGAGCGCAAAGTTCGCGATCTGGAGACCCACAAGTGACTGATCTTTCCGGTCTGGGCGATACCATCAAGGGTGCTTTGCCCGATGCCGTCGTCAGCACCTCGGTCGCCTTCGACCAACTGACGCTGAATGTGGACGTGTCGAAGATCGTCGACATCATGCAGTTCCTGCGTGACGATCCGCGCTGCCGTTTCGTCAGCTTCATCGATGCCACGGCGGTGGATTATCCCGGCCGCGAGAAGCGTTTCGACGTCGTCTATCACCTGATGTCGCCGGTGCTGAACACGCGCATCCGCATCAAGGCACTGGCATCGGAAAGCACCCAGGTGCCGTCGATCATCGACGTGTTCCCGGGCGCCGACTGGTTCGAGCGCGAGGCCTATGACCTCTACGGTGTGATCTTCGTCGGCCATCCCGATATGCGCCGGCTGCTGACCGATTACGGCTTCGACGGCCATCCGTTGCGCAAGGATTTCCCGCTTACCGGCTTCGTCGAGGTTCGCTACGACGATCAGGAAAAGCGCGTGATCTATGAGCCGGTCCGGCTCAACCAGGAATTCCGCAAGTTTGACTTCCTGTCGCCATGGGAAGGCGCGGACTATCCGACGCTGCCCGGCGACGAGAAGGCGGGGGTTGAGCCATGACGGCCCAGATGACGACAGAACTTCCCACCGTGTCTGAATCGGTCTCCTCCGAGCCGATGAACGCGCAGCACAACGTCCGTAACTTCACCATCAATTTCGGCCCGCAGCATCCGGCAGCGCATGGCGTGTTGCGTCTGGTGCTCGAGCTCGACGGCGAAGTCGTCGAGCGCGTCGATCCGCATATTGGCCTGCTACATCGCGGCACCGAGAAGCTGATCGAGCAGAAGACCTACATGCAGGCGATCCCGTATTTCGATCGCCTCGATTACGTCGCGCCGATGAATCAGGAGCATGCCTTCTGTCTCGCCGCGGAGAAGCTGCTCGGCATCGCCGTGCCGCGCCGCGGCCAGCTGATCCGTGTGCTGTATTCGGAGATCGGCCGCATCCTGTCGCATTTGCTGAACGTCACCACGCAGGCGATGGATGTCGGTGCGCTGACCCCGCCGCTCTGGGGCTTCGAAGAGCGCGAAAAGCTGATGATGTTCTATGAGCGCGCCTCGGGCTCGCGCATGCATGCGGCCTATTTCCGCGTCGGCGGCGTGCACCAGGATCTGCCGCCCGCACTGATCAACGACATCGACGCCTGGTGCGACGCGTTCCCGCGCGTGCTCGACGA
>JAPLPC010000188.1 GCA_026400425.1 Hyphomicrobiales bacterium
ACATAGTCGTAGTCGCGGCAGAAGTCGCCATTACCGGGACGCTCGATCTTGATCACCCGCGCGCCCCAATCTGCAAGGTGACGGCTCGCCAGCGGGGCTGCGATCGCTTGCTCGAGCGATACGACGGTAATTCCGGATAGCGGCAATCTGTTGTTGTTTTCACTCATCTCGCGCTCCTGCCAGCATCGGGAGCACTCTTACTGTCAATCTGCGGCAATGAATCATAATGGTTCACCATCGCCCATATAGGCCGAACCAATGGCAGGTCAGTCCGAGGCCTTGTCCCAGATCGCTGCATGTTCGCGGGCGAGGGTACGGATGGTTTCCTCGGCCGCCAAAGCAGCAGCAGACCGCGGAATACCCGTCGGCTGGCAAAGGCTGACCGTGCGTTTGACGGTGGGATTGATCAATCGCCTAGCGAGGATGGGAAGCTCCGCTGCGCGCGCGACGCCGGATGAGTTGATCGTTGCGAAATCTCCATTACGTACCAGCTTCATTATGACGGGCAGGGAGTCGATGTCGCATGTCACGTTGAGCGGCACTCCGGCTTCGGAGAATGCGCGCTCGACCAGAAGGCGGAGGCCGTTCGTTCTTTCAGGCAGCACCATCGGAACGTCGGCGAGCAAGGCGAGGTCGCATGTCGCTGCGTTGATGTCGCCGATATCATGCGCGCCGAACACCGAGAGCTCCTCGGTAAAGAGTGGTCGGACGGAAATGCCGGGCGTATCGGAGCTGCGAAACAGGATCGCCATATCCAGGCGTCCGTTGGCGAGCAATTCGTTGAGATAGCCGCTGAAGCTTTCGAACAGCTGCAGCTTCACCCCTGGATGATCTTTCCGCAACCGCTTCACGAGCGGCACCGCGAGCACGGAGGCGATGCTGGTGGGGAGACCGACGGCGACCGGTCCAACGGCGCCGCTGCCTTCGTTCGCAATGTCGGCTTCGAGCTCCTGCAACTGACGCAGAACGATGCGAGCGTGACGGTAGAGTTTGGCACCCGCGTCGGTGGGCTTCACGCCGGCAGCGCTGCGCAGCAGAAGTGGTACGCCCAAATCATATTCCATTGCGGCGATCTGCTGGCTCAGGGATGGCTGAGAAACCGACAGCAAGGCGGAAGCCTTCGAGAGGCTTCCCATGTCAACAACGCTGACGAAATATCTCAGATGTCTCAATTCCAATGGATGTCTCGCGATAGAGCGTTGATCGTCAGTTGCTTACACCGAATGGCCCATAGTCGGCCACTGCTCCCTGCGGCAGATTGAGCCAACGCACAGCCCTATACCCCTCAGAGCGCCAGCCTATGGGACGGCGGTGAGCGGGTATGTCACAAAAGCACATAAGAGGGCGCGCTTAACGCCCAATGAACTAACAATCGAGGGGAGGCATTATGCGACATCTCATCATCGGCTTTGCAATGTTGGCACTCTCGCTGACGCCAGCGCGGGCCGACAGCTATCCGGATCGCCCGGTGACGCTGGTCGTTCCTTACGCAGCCGGCGGCACGACGGATGTCCTGGGTCGATTGTTGGCCAAGGCGCTGGGTGCTGAGCTGAAGCAAACCGTCATTGTCGAGAATGTCGGCGGTGCGGGTGGTACGCTCGGAACGCAACGCGTCGTTCGCTCCAAACCGGACGGCTACACACTGAACTTTGGCAATATGGGATCGATGGCGGCCAGCGTGCCCCTTTACCCCAATATCGGCCTGGATACGCGGAAGGATCTGGTCGGCATCGGCGTATTCGCAAATGTGCCGATGATGATCTCGGTCAGCAGGAAGAGCGGGATTGCCAGCCTTGGTGAACTCATCGCTCGCATGAAGGAGCAGAGCGGGCGGGTCACTTTCGGGCATTCGGGAGCGAGCTCCACCGCGCAGCTTGCTGCAGCGATGCTGCTTTATCTGACGGAGACCAAAGCCACGCTGGTTCCTTATCGTGGATCTGGACCCGCCATTCAGGATCTCATCGCCGGCAATATCGATGCGGTGATCGATCAGACCGTGACGATGATTCCTGCCCACCAAAATGGTCTCGTGCGCTCGGTCGGTGTCAGCGGACCGCAGCGCCTGGCGCAGGTACCGGACGTTCCGACCTTTGCCGAAGGCAATGTGCCGAAGTTCGATCTTCAGGTCTGGAATGCGCTGGCGGTACCCGCCGGAACGCCGCCTACCGTTATTGCGGTGCTGGAAGCCGCACTCGCGAAGTCGCTTGAGAATGAGGAAGTCAAAGCGCGTTTCGCGGAGCTGGCGGCTCAAGCTCCGCCGAAGTCGGAGCTAGGCGGTGCGGCCTTGCAGAATCTGATCAGGTCCGAGGTCGACCGCTGGACGGCGATCATTAAGGAAGCCAAGCTCGACGCGCAATAAGGCGACAAATCGCATGCTGCGCATCGCGGTCGATACGCAGCATTTCTACTGTTGAAGCGACGCGAAAACCGGTCGGAGGTATCGTAGCATCTCCGCCGGATGCTCGGTCATCGGGAAATGACCTAGTTCTGGCATTTCGATCACACGCGCATTCTCGATCCATCCGGCGAGTTGGTGCGCGTCATCGACCGTTGCCGAGAAGTCGTAATGGCCGATGAGGAGAGACACGGGAATCGTCTTACCGTCGATCTGCTTGGCAATCTGCTCGCCGTCGAATTCGTCGGAGTAGAAGGCGAGGTCGCCGTCGTAGATGCCGGGCGCGCCCTGCGAATAGATATAGGCGGCGCGGCGGCGCAGATCGGCGGGGCTACGTGGTCCAAGCAGGCCGCGGACATAGGCCGCAGAATGCCAGCCACCATTGACCTTGGCATGCGTGAGATAGTCGTTGCGGCGACCGCGCGGCCGTAGCGGCGCTTCCAGAGCGATCACAGCGCGAACGAGATCCGGTCGCTCTGCGGCGAGCACTAAGGCGATGCCGGCGCCCATCGAGCATCCCATCACCACAACGGGTTCGCGGATCACCTGCTCGATGAAGCTGACGCACCAATCGAGATAGGTCTGCTGATCGAGCAGATACGTCTCGCCGCTCCAGTCCGCCGGTGGCATCGAACGGCCGTGAAAGGGCATGTCGAAACCGACAAGTCGCCAGTCGGTGCCCAGGGCTCCGTCACACATCACTCCGTGAAACTGGCGGGTGTCAGCTCCTGCCGTGTGCAGGCACAGCACGGGCGTGCCGGTGCCTGCTTCCTCGCTATAGATCTGCGCGATCCGGCCCGTCGATGACGTGATGCGTCGATAGCTGCCGCGCAGCCGGCTGAGATCCGCTTGCGGTGCTTCGACTTCATAGGGCGTGAGATTGGCGAAGATCGCCTCGAAACAGGCGCGAGCCTGCGCGATCACCAGCGGATCGCCGGTGATCGTAAAGCGAGGAT
>JAPLPC010000311.1 GCA_026400425.1 Hyphomicrobiales bacterium
AACGGGCCGGTCGATGCCACCTTCAACTGCATCAAGGCCATCATGCCGCACGAAGTCACGCTGGAGCTCTATCAGGTCCATGCCGTCACCGAAGGCACCGATGCGCAGGCCGAAGTGTCGGTGCGGTTGGCGCATGACGGCCGCTCGATGACCTCCCGCGCGTCCGATCCGGACACGCTGGTGGCCTCGGCGAAGGCCTATCTCGGCGCGCTGAACAAGATCGTCATGAAGCGCGAGCGCGACAAGCCGATGCCGGTGGCCGCAGCGAGCTGATTGCTGCTGTCATTGCGAGGAGCGCAGCGGCGAAGCAATCCAGTCCTTGGCTTTTCTGGATTGCTTTGCTGCGCTCGCAATGACGGAGAACAGAGCAAAACGCGGCGTTGCAAGGCGCCGCGTTTTTGCATTGCAGCAAAGCTATTCATGCAACCCCTGACCAATGGAGCAGTGGCCATCGCGCGCCGATGGCGATAAAGCTGCGGTGGCATAAAAGCGCAGCGGCGATTTGCAACAGCTGCGCGTCCAATAGGGAGAAGACCATGCGCCTCGTCACCACCCGCCAATTCCTCGCAGCAGCAGCGTCCATCGCGGCGCTCGCGCTCATTGGGCCGGCTCAGGCTCAGTCGCCCATCGTCATCAAGTTCAGCCACGTCGTCGCGCCGAACACGCCCAAGGGGCAGGGCGCCGAGAAGTTCAAGGAACTCGCCGAGAAATATACGGCCGGCAAGGTGAAGGTCGAAGTCTATCCGAACTCGCAGCTCTACAAGGACAAGGAAGAAGTCGAAGCGCTGCAGCTCGGTGCCGTGCAGATGCTGGCGCCGTCACTCGCCAAGTTCGGCCCGCTCGGCGTCAAGGAATTCGAGGTGTTCGATCTGCCTTACATCCTGCCGGACAAAGCCGCGCTGACCCGCATCACCACCGGGACGATCGGCAAGAGCCTGCTGGCCAAGCTCGAGCCCAAGGGCATCAAGGGTCTCGCCTACTGGGACAACGGCTTTAAGATCATGACGTCGAACAAACCGATGCATAAGGTCGCCGACTTCCAGGGCATGAAGATGCGTATCCAGTCGTCGAAGGTGCTGGAAGCCCAGATGCGCGCGCTCGGCGCCATCCCGCAGGTGCTGGCTTTCTCGGAAGTCTATCAGGCGATGCAGACCGGCGTCGTCGATGGCAACGAGAACACGCCGAGCAACGTCTATACGCAGAAGATGCATGAAGTGCAGAAGCACATGACACTCTCGAACCACGGTTACATCGGCTACGCAGTGATCGTGAACAAGAAGTTCTGGGACGGGCTGCCGGCCGACGTCAAGCCGCAGGTCGAAAAGGCGATGGATGAAGCCACCGCCTTTGCCAATGGCCTGTCGCAGAAGGAAAACGACGACGCCATCGTGGCCATGAAGAAGGCCGGCACCACGACGTTCTACGAATTGACGGCGGAAGAGCGCGCCGAATGGATGAAGGCTTTGGAGCCGGTGACGGCCGACATGGCGTCCCGAGTCGGCAAGCAGCTGCTCGCCGATTTCCAGAAGGAAGCCAACGCCAAGACCAATTGAGGACGACAGACTAACGCCGTCATTGCGAGCGCAGCGAAGCAATCCAGCTCTTTCTGCGCTCGCGGCTTTCTGGATTGCTTCGTCGCTGCGCTCCTCGCAATGACGACGTCGGGTGGGGGACGATCTTGAGATTTCTATTACGCATCCTCGATCGCCTCGAGGAAACCCTGATCGCGACGCTGATCGGCGCCGCGACGGTGGTGATCTTCGTAGCGGTGGCGCATCGCTACAGCACCGATTTCGTGGTCTCCAATCGCACGCTGCCCGGCGCGATGGCGGTCTACAAGTTTCTCGCCGGCATCCATCTGTCTTGGGCGCAGGAATTGTGCATCTACATGTTCGTGTGGATGGCCAAGTTCGGCGCTGCTTACGGCGTGCGCACAGGCATTCATGTCGGCGTCGACGTGCTGGTGCTGCAACTGCCGCCGAATTGGCGCAAGGGCACCATCCTGTTCGGCCTGCTATGCGGCGCGCTGTTCACCGGCATCATCGGCACCATGGGTGCAAACTTCGTTCACAACCTCGCGCAGACCGACCAGACGTCGCCCGATCTCGAGATCCCGAGCTGGATCGTCTATCTCTGCATCCCGCTCGGCTCCTATCTGATGTGCTTCCGCTTCCTGCAGGTGGCTTTCGGCTATTGGCGCCATGACGAACTGCCGCATCACGATCACTCCCATGTGGAGGGGATCGAGGTCGATGATGCGATCGGTCCGACGCCCGAGGGTTCGCGCCTGGAGGGCGCCCGATGACCACGCTGATCATTTTCTCGCTGCTCATCGCCTTAATGCTCACCGGCATGCCGATCTCGATCGCGCTCGGCCTGACGGTGCTGACCTTCCTGTTCTTCCTCACGCAAGTGCCGATAGAGGCGGTGGCGCTGAAGCTGTTCACCGGCATCGAGAATTTCGAGATCATGGCGATCCCGTTTTTCATTCTCGCTGGCAATTTCCTCACCCATGGCGGCGTCGCCCGGCGCATGATCAATTTTGCAACCTCGATGGTCGGTCATTGGTATGGCGGCCTCGGCCTAGCCGGCGTGATGGCCTGTGCCTTGTTCGCGGCCATCTCCGGCTCGTCGCCGGCGACGGTGATTGCGATCGGCTCGATCCTGTTGCCGGCCATGGTCGCGCAGGGCTTTCCCAAACGCTTCGGCGCCGGCGTCATCACCACCTCGGGCGCGCTGGGCATTCTGATCCCGCCCTCGATCGTGATGGTGATTTATGCAGTGGCCACCGGCGGCAGCGTTGCGCTGGGTCCGGATGGCGCCCGCGTCACCTCCGCTTCGGTCGGGCAATTGTTCATCGCCGGCGTCATTCCCGGCCTGATGCTGGCGACGCTGCTTGGCGTGACCACGGTCTACCGGGCATGGAAGTTCGATTATCCGCGGCTGCCAAAGGCGTCCTGGATGCAGCGCTGGAAGGCGTTCCGCGAATGTATCTGGGGCCTGCTGCTGATCTTCCTGGTGCTCGGCGGCATCTATCGCGGCTGGTTTACGCCGACCGAAGCGGCCGCCGTGAGCGCCGTCTATGCCTTCGTCATCGCCGTGTTCGTCTACAAGGACATGGGGCTGAAGGACGTGCCGCGGGTGCTGCTCGGCTCGGCCAGCATGAGCGCGATGATCCTCTACATCATCACCAATGCGGTGCTGTTCTCATTCCTCATGACGAGCGAACAGATCCCGCAACAGCTGACGTCATGGATGCTCAACTGGTGGACGTTCCTGATCTTCGTCAACATCCTGCTGCTGGTCGCCGGCAATGTGATGGAAGCCTCGTCCATCGTGCTGATCACGGCGCCGATCCTGTTCCCGATTGCCGTCAAGCTCGGCATCCATCCAGTGCATCTCGGTATCCTGATGGTGGTGAATATGGAGGTCGGCATGTGTCATCCGCCGGTCGGCCTCAATCTCTACGTCGCCTCGGGCATCGCCAAGATGGGCATTACGGAATTGACCATCGCGGTGTGGCCGTGGCTGCTGACCATGCTGATGTTCCTGGTGGCCGTGACCTTCATCCCCGAGATTTCGCTGTGGCTGCCGCGCATGCTCGGCATGCTGTGACCACGAATGTGTGTCGCGATATCGCTGGCGTGACGCCAGCAATATCGCGACATCATATGGCCAAACCGTAAGTTGAAGCGCCGCGGTCTGGCGCGCATCTTCATCGCATGCTCTTTCAAGGGAGATTGCCATGAAGAAATTGTTGTTGGCCGGTGCCGCCATTGCGGTGATCGCAGGATCCACTGCGGTCTATGCCCAGCACCGTCCGTGGATGAATCACCAGATGCGGATGAATCCGGAAGATCGTGCCGCATTCGCCGATGCACGGATCGCCGCGGTGAAAGCCGGACTGAAGCTGACGCCCGATCAGGACAAGCTGTGGCCGCCGGTCGAGAGCGCGGTGCGCGATTTCGCCAAGCTGCGTATCGACCGCGCCAATGCGCGCATGGAAGAGCGCAAGACGCGCCGTGACGGCGCGCGGAATGAGACGCCGCCCAATCCGGTCGAGCGCCTGCAACAGCGCGCCGATGACATGGCCACCATGGCGGCTGCC
>JAPLPC010000345.1 GCA_026400425.1 Hyphomicrobiales bacterium
TTACTTGTCCCAGCGCGCCGCAGCGTCGTCATCGTCGGTCTTCGCAGCGACCCAGTCGGTGCCACCGGCGGTTTCCTCGCGCTTCCAGAACGGAGCATGCGCTTTGAGGTAGTCCATTAGAAATTCAGCGGCATGAAACGCCGCCTGTCGATGTGCGGAGGCCGTCAGTACCACCATGATGTTCTCGCCCGGCAGGATGCGGCCGGTGCGATGGATGATCGTCACTCCCGTCAACGGCCAGCGCGTCATTGCCTCGTCGGCATGGCGGCCGATTTCGGCCTCGGCCATGCCCGGATAATGTTCGAGGGTCAGTGCCGTGGTCGGGTCGCTTCCTTCGCCGCCGCGACAGATACCGCTGAAGGTCACGACTGCACCTATATCGGTCCGGCGCGCCGTCAGCGTGGCGATCTCGCCGTTCACATCGAAGTCGGCGGTCTGGATGCGAATGGTGACGTTGTCGGTCATGAGGATATCGGCGTCAACCGCCGGTCATCGGCGGGAAGAATGCGATCTCGCGCGCACCGGCGATGGCCGCATCCGGCCGCACATGGGTATGATCGATCGCCGCGCGGATCACCTTCGGCGTCTCGAATGCATGGGCATATTCCTCGCCCCGCGACGCCAGCCAGGCGATCAGATCACCGACCGTGGTCACGGCAGCGGGCGGCTCGATGACTTCTTCGGACCTTCCGATCCGCTCGCGGACCCAGGCGAAATACATCAGCTTCATGCATCCTCCTCGAAGAGGTGCCGGACGCCGGCTTTGAAATAGTCGTATCCGGTATAGATGGTTACGATGGCCGACAGCCACAGCAGCACGATGCCGGTGAAGGTGACATAGCCGAACAGCACGTCGCCCGCCTCGCCGGCCAGCAGGAAGCCGATCGCAACAAGCTGCGCTGCGGTCTTCCATTTCGCCAGCCGCGTCACGGGAACGCTGACGCGCAAACCCGCCAAATATTCGCGCGCAGGCCGGAAACGAGAATTTCACGGCACAGGATCACGATCGCCGCCCACAGCGTCCAGCGATTGATCGTGGCATCGGAGGCGAGCATCAACAGGCAGGACGCCACCAGCAGCTTGTCGGCGATCGGATCGAGCATGCGGCCGAAGGACGACTGCTGGTTCCAGATGCGCGCATAGTAGCCGTCCAGAAAATCGGTGATCGCGGCGGCAATGAAAATGGCGACGGCCACCCAGCGCAGCCACAGCGGACCGTCCATCGACGATTGCCAATAGATGCAACCGACCACCACCGGAACGGCGGCAATTCTGGCATAAGTGAGGATGTTCGGCAGGGTCATTGCGGAGGTCCCTGCCCGTCGTGCGGTCACTGTCATGCGTCTTACCAATACTGCCGCGGCATGGAGGTCAACCGCCGCTAATGCGTCGCGGCTAGTTTACCTCAAACCGCAAGGATGGGTCGAGCGAAGCGCTGGCGCCACAGCGATACGCGGTCTGTGCGCCGATGGGAATCGCATCATGCTCACCGTGCGCCCGGCTGGGGGTGGAAAAAGTCGAAAATTTTGCGAGCACTTTCGGCGGAGATGCCGGGAACCTTGCCCAAGGCCCGCTCGATCTGCTTGAGGCTGCCGAAATGGTGCAGCAATGCCCGTTTCCGGGTCGGCCCGATGCCGGGGATTTCCTGCAAACCGGCCTCGCGGATGTCCTTCTTGCGCAGGTTGCGGTGCGACCCGATCACGAAACGGTGCGCTTCGTCGCGCAGCCGCTGGATGAAATACAGGACGGGATCGCGCGGCTCCAGCTTGATGGCCTCGCGGCCGGGCAGAAACAGCGTCTCGCGTCCGGCATTGCGATCCGGCCCCTTGGCCACCGACATCAAAGTGACATCCGTCAGCTTCAACTCGTCGAAAATCTCTTTGACCGCATTGAGCTGGCCGCGACCGCCGTCGATGATGACCAGATCAGGCCATAGCGGCACGTCATCATCTTTGCGCTTCGAGGCCTCGGCTTCCGTCGGGGGCGCCAGCAAGCGCTTGAAGCGGCGCTGCAGCACTTCCTTCATCATCGCGAAGTCGTCGCCCGGCGTGATGCCCTCGGACTTGATGTTGAACTTGCGATACTGGTTCTTGATGAAGCCATCGGGCCCGGCAACGATCATCGCCCCGACCGGATTGCTGCCCTGGATATGGCTGTTGTCATAGACTTCGATGCGCTGCGGCGCTTTCGGCAGGTTCAGCGCCGTCACCATCCCGTCGAGCAAACGCGCCTGTGTCGCGGTATCGGCCAGCTTGCGGCCGAGCGCCTCGCGCGCGTTGGTCTGCGCGTGGGCCACCAGTTCCTTTTTCTCGCCGCGCTGTGGGGTCGATACCTCGACCTTGAAGCCGGCCTTGACGCTCAGCGCGCTGGCGAGAAGGTCGCTTTCCTCGATGGTGTGAGACAGCAGCACCAGCCTCGGCGGCGGCTTGTCTTCGTAGAACTGCGCCAGGAAAGACCCGAGCACCTCTTCCGGAGTAAAGGACTTTTCCGCCTTCGGAAAATAGGCGCGATTGCCCCAGTTCTGGCCGGTGCGGAAGAAGAACACCTCGACGCAGGAATAGCCGCCCTCCTGATGGATGGCGAAAACATCGGCCTCTTCCACCGTGCGCGGATTGATGCCCTGTTGCGACTGGATGGCGGAGAGTGCAGCCAGACGGTCGCGATACAGCGCGGCCCGCTCGAAGGCGAGATCCTCCGACGCCTTTTCCATCTCGTCGACCAGCAACTTTTTCACCGCGCGGCTTTTGCCGGACAGAAAGTCCGTCGCCTCGCGCACCAGTTCGGTATAGCCGGGAAAATCGATCTCGCCGGTGCAGGGACCCGAGCAGCGGCGGATCTGATACAGCAGGCATGGCCGCGTGCGGCTCTCGAAGAAGGAGTCCGTGCAGGAGCGCACGAGAAAGGCACGCTGCAGGGCGGTGATGGTGCGATTCACCGCCCCTACCGATGCGAACGGGCCGAAATAACGCCCCGGCCGCGACTGCGCACCACGGTGCTTGTTGATCTGCGGCGCCCAGTGATCGCCGGTCATCAGGATATAGGGGAACGACTTGTCGTCGCGCAGCTGCACATTGAACCGCGGACGCAACTGCTTGATGAGATTGGCTTCGAGCAGGAGTGCTTCCGTCTCGGTGGAGGTCGAGATGATCTCCACCACCGAGGTCGCCGCGATCATCCGCGCGATGCGCATCACCTGCCCGGTCGGCCGGGCATAGGACGACAGGCGCTTTTTGACGTTCTTGGCCTTGCCGACATAGAGCACGTCATGGGCTGCATTCAGCATCCGATAGACGCCGGGCGAGGTCGGCGCGTGCCGCACGGCATGCTCGATCGCTGCGCGGCCGATCGCCAACGGGCCTTCTGAAATTGCCTCCGCGGCGTCCTCGGCTTCATCCGGGAGCGCGGCTTCCTCGTCGTCGTCAGCGGGTTCCGGTTCGACGTCCGGCGGCTGCAGGCCGGATTGCACCTGGCGGGGCTGCGTCGCCGGCATGGATTCCGGATCAGCTGCCTCGGTCTCCGGCGCCGCTTGGGGATCGGTCGAGTCTTGAATCATCACGTCAATCTAGGCCGTGGCGCCCTCTGCTGCCAGCGTCCGCCGGCATTTCGTGCGGCGTCCTGGAGGCAGGTTGGCGGCAATGTTGCGACACGCAGGTTTGCCGCCCGATTGCCGCAAGTAAGACTCTTTTAACGCCAATATCGCGCCGACCACGCGCGTTAAGACCCGCTTAATCGAAAACTCTCGATAAATCGTCTCGATAAATGATTGAATTCCGTAACCCTAAGCCTTCGTGTCGCGCCTCGCAGGGAAACGGCAGTAACGCGTGTTGGAGAGTTGAGATGAGCAAGTTTGCGTTTGCGGCAGTCGCGGTCATGGTGGCTGGCACGACGGCAGCACAGGCGGCGGACCTGCCTTACGGCTCGAGAGCGCCGTATACGGTCAACCAGCCGCTGAATGCCTATAGCTGGGCCGGACCGTATCTGGGTGCCACCCTTGGCTACGAATGGGGCAGCGTCTCGAACAACCCGACCAAACCGTCAGGCATCACAGGCGGCGTGACGGCCGGTTACAACTGGCAGAGCGGGCCGATCGTGTTTGGTGTCGAGGGCGACATTTCGGCCACCGGCGCCAATGATCGCTTCAGCGACTACAAATTCTCCAATCCGTGGTTCGGCACGGCGCGTGGCCGTCTCGGCTATGCCTTCAACAACGTGTTGATCTATGGCACCGCCGGTCTCGCTTTCGGCAGCCTGGAGCTGGAACGGGGTGGCTTGCAGCAGTCGCACACTTCTCTCGGCTGGACCGCCGGTGTCGGCGCCGAAGTCGGCATCTACCAGAACTGGACCGCCAAGATCGAATATCTCTATGTCGATCTGTCCAAGAATTCCTACACGCTGCTTCCGACCGCCGCCGACAGCGCGCTGTCATTCGGCGCCGTCCGCATCGGTGTGAACTATCATTTCTGATCCCGTCTCCGGATCAGCAAGTCGAGCTCCAAGTCAGAAGAAACCACAAGACCTACTCCCGGCCGCTCTGCGGTCGGGATTTTTCTTGTCGGTCACTCGAACGGATGCGCGTCGTTACCCTGTGATCACCAGATCGACCGCCTTGGGGCCTTTGCCCTTCTTGTCGGGCTCGACCTCGAATGTAATCCGCTGCCCCTCGGTCAGATCCTTCAATCCCGCGCGTTCGACGGCGGTGATGTGAACGAACACATCCCGGCCGCCATCGTCCGGCTTGATGAAGCCGTAACCGCGCTCGCCATTGAAGAACTTGACCACACCGCTCATGCCCATCGGGAAACTCCCACCCCGCAATGCTCCGCCCCGACGCACTTGCGCCGCGGCCGACCGGACATTCACTCCTCGGATGGCTAGCCGTTTCTTTTTGCGTTTTTTGGATCGTTGAGGCCACGCCACACCGCCGCAACCATTCGCGGAAGCGGAACGTAAAGCCAGTCAT
>JAPLPC010000385.1 GCA_026400425.1 Hyphomicrobiales bacterium
CGAATTCGAGATGAAATATAGCGGAACGTTCATGTACCACCCTCATTCGGACGAAATGGTCCAGATGGCGATGGGAATGATGGGCATGATCGTCGTGCATCCGCGCGACCGCTCCTTCCGGCCCGTCGATCGTGATTTTGTCTTCATCATGAGCACCTACGACATCGATCCCGGCACCTATCTCCCCAAGGTGTCGGAGATGACGAACTTCAACATGTGGACGTTCAACAGCAGGGTCTTTCCCGGCATCGATCCGATGATTGTCCGACTGGGCGATCGGGTGCGCGTCCGCATCGGCAATCTTACGATGACCAATCATCCCATCCATCTGCACGGCCACAAATTCGCCGTCACGTGCACTGACGGCGGCTGGGTGCCCGAAAGCGCCCAGTATCCGGAGACCACCACCGACGTGCCTGTCGGTGCGGTTCGGGTTTTCGACTTCATCGCCGACAATCCAGGGGACTGGGCGTTCCATTGCCACAAGTCGCATCACACCATGAACGCGATGGGTCACAATGTTCGGAACATGATCGGCGTTTCGAAGAAGGATCTTGCGAAGGCCGTTGGAAAGCTGGCGCCGGACGCGATGGCGATGGGAACGACGGGAATGGCGATGGGCGAGATGGAGATGCCGATGCCGGACAACACGCTGCCGATGATGACGGGCTCAGGGCAGTTCGGACCGATCGAGATGGGTGGCATGTTCACCGTCATGAAGATCCGCGAGGGCCTCGCCCGCGACGATTACCGGGACCCCGGCCCGTACAAGCATCCGCAGGGCACCGTCGCCTACGAAGTCGAGGCGCCGCAGAGGGATGCGCCGCGCCAGACGAACAACAAGGCGAAGGCGAAGTCCGCCGCCCCGCAGCAGACGAAGGGCATGGACATGAAGGGGATGAAAGGAATGAAGGGGATGTGAGTCCCCGGCCGACGCGACGAACCTAAACACAGGAGCAACCGATGAAATCGATGTCATTCGCAGGAGCCGCAACGCTGGCGCTCCTGCTGCACGCGGCGCCGGTCCACGCCGAGAGCGATCACGCCGGACACGCGAAGCGCGACGAGGTCTTCGCGACCGGCGAGCCCGGCGACGCGACGAAGCCGGCCAGGATCGTGCAGATCACGATGACCGAGGCGAACGGAAAGATGCAGTTCACGCCCGGGAGGGTGGAGGTCCGCAAGGGCGAGCAGGTCAAGTTCGTGCTGCGCAACGGCGGAGAGCTCGAACACGAATTCGTCCTCGGGACGACCGAGGAGAATCTGAAGCATGCCGTTTCCATGTCGAAGAATCCCGACATGGAGCACGACGATCCGAACGCCGCGAAGCTGGCTCCGAAGATGACGGGTGAAATCGTCTGGAAGTTCAGCAAGGCGGGCGAGTTCGAATACGCGTGCCTGATACCCGGCTACCGCGAAGCGGGCATGGTCGGCAACGTCGTCGTCAAGTAGCAACCCACGAAAGGAAAACAAAATGACCACCAACAGACTCGCAGCCGCCACCCTCGCGTTCTCGCTTCTGTTTTCGTCGGCAATCTTCGCGCAGGACGCGATGGTCAACGGCGAAGTGAAGAAGGTCGACGAGACCGCCAAGAAGATCACGCTCAAGCACGGCGCGATCAAGAACCTCGGCATGGAAGAGGACGGCATGACGATGGTTTTCAAGGTCCAGGATCCGGCGATGCTCAAGCAGGTGAAGGTCGGAGACAAGGTCCAGTTCACGGCCGAGCGCGGCAGCGACGGCATCGCCATTACCAAGATCCAGAAAAGCAAGTAGGGCACGAACGGTTTGCGCGCGCCGGCGAGCCCGCCGGCGCCGCAGCTCCGGGTCGAAGCGCTGAAGGACACGGCATGGATGCATCTCCGCGCAACGAAGGACCGGCCTCCGCAGGACGGACGCTTGCGTACGATCGCGAAACCGGACGGCTGAGCGGCGCGCGCCTCGTCGAGCGACTGGCGGTGGCCGCGCTGCAGGCGGGATCGGCGGCAACGGCGCGGTTCGGGCACCGCGGGTATCGGCTCGGCTGCAACGTCGTGTCCTCGGCCGTCGCACCCGGCGACATCGCAATCCGGCTTAATTCCGACGCCGTCTTCTCCATGCCCTTCGCGGACGGCTACTGGAGCCGCCTGCTCAACAGACGGTACGTCTACGAAGCTGAGATCGAGACCTTTCTGCGCGGCGTGTCAGACGTCGACTACGTATTCGTCGATGGCGGCGCCAACTTCGGATACTGGTCCGTGCTCGCGTCCAGCAGACCTTTCGGCGCGCACGATGCTCTGGCGATCGAGGCCTCCGCGCCGAACGTGTCGCGTCTCGAATTCAACTCCAGGCTCAACGGCTGCCGCTTCCGCTGCATCCACGCCGCGATCGGCGGCGCGCCCGGCGGCTTCGTCCGCATCACCGGCGACCGTCACGAAGCCTTTGGCACGGCGCGCGCCGGCGCCGGCGATCCCGACGCCGTCCGGACCGTCTCGCTCGACGGCCTCATGACGGAAGGTGCGATCGAACCCGCCCGACCGGTGGTCGTGAAGCTCGACGTGGAGGGCGTCGAGATTGAAGCGCTCCGGGGCGCCGAGCTGCTCTCGGCGGGAGATGCTGTGTTCATCTGCGAGGAGCACGGCGCGGACCGCCGGCATCTCGTTTCGCGGCATCGATGCCGCGACGGCAAGTTTCGTCCGGCTGCGGGACCTGTTCGTTCTCGACCGCATCAAGCGCCACGCATGGGTGGGATACAACGTTTTCGCGACCGCGAGCCCGTTTTGGAAAGAGAAACTCGAACGCATCGGATGGCGGTCATGAACGCGCCAAAGCGAATCCTTGCTGCGCCGCGCGTCTGGATGGACCTGCGTGCCGCGATCCGCGAGGTGCGCCCGCCTCGTTCCGTCGCCGAACCCGAATTCGATTGCTTGAGATATTGAGCGCTGGCCCTGTTTTTCCGACGATCCGAGAGCACGCGCGCCGCGCCGCGCGACGTATTTCTGCGTTCTGAAGCGGCGAAATCGACGGTGGAGTTTGCTGGTCGCGGCGCGGAACAAACCATTTGCTGCTGCCGTTTCGGCAGGCGTCGTTTCAACAATGGAGAAATGTCATGACGAGTACCGCACGAACTATACTTCGCAACTACGTTTCCGCCGCAGCCCTTCTGTTCGTTCTGGCCGCCCCCGGCCTGGCCCGGGCCCAGGGTGCCGAGAAGGAATACAAGGCGTCCATGGAGAAGATGGACGCGGCGATGATGAAGGGGATGGACCCCGACCCGACCAAGGCCTGGGCCAA
>JAPLPC010000547.1 GCA_026400425.1 Hyphomicrobiales bacterium
ACGAAGTGGTGGTGTTTCAGCCGGTCTATGACAGCTATCTGCCGATCATTCGTCAGGCCGGCGGTATCCCGCGTCTGGTCAGCCTCAAGCCGCCGCACTGGCGCATCACCGAAGAGGACCTCCGCGCCGTCTTCAATCACAAGACCCGCGCGGTGCTGTTCAACTCGCCGCTCAATCCTGCCGCCGTGGTGTCGCCGCGCGAAGATCTGGAACTGCTGGCAAAGTTCTGTCAGGAGTTCGACACCATCGCGATCTGCGACGAGGTGTGGGAGCATGTCACCTTCGACGGCCACGACCACATCCCGCTGATCACCATTCCCGGCATGCGCGACCGCACCATCAAGGTAGGTTCGGCCGGCAAGATCTTCTCGCTGACCGGCTGGAAGATCGGCTTCGTCTGCGCCGCGCCGCATCTGCTGCGCGTCTGCGCCAAGGTGCATCAGTTCCTGACCTTCACCACGGCGCCGAACCTGCAGATGGCGGTGGCCTACGGCCTCGGTAAGTCCGATGAGTATTTCAAGTCGATGCGTGCCGAGCTCGCGCGCAGCCGCGATCGTCTGGCGGCAGGGCTCGAGCGTATCGGTTTCCCCGTCATCAAGTCGCAGGGCACATACTTCCTCACCGTCGATCTTGCGCCGCTCGGTCTCAACGAGACCGACGAGGAATTCTGCAAGCGCATCGTCACCCAATACAAGGTCGCGGGCATTCCTGTGTCGGCCTTCTATGAACAGGACAAAGTCACGTCGGTGGTGCGGTTCTGTTTTGCGAAGAACGACGCGACCCTGGACGCTGCATTGGAGCGGCTGTCCGACGCGGTGCATCGGCGATAGGAGAGGGACCATGCGCAAAGCGAGACTGGCATTGGCGGCTGCGGCCGCGCTAATCCTGGCCTCGTCCGCACAGGCGCAGCAGCGCGTGGTCAATTTCTACAACTGGTCGAACTACATGGCGCCGGGAGTCCTGGAGGACTTCACCAAAGAAACCGGCATCAAGGTCGTCTACGATACGTTCGACTCCAACGAGACTTTGGAGACGCGCCTGCTTGCCGGCAAGTCCGGCTACGATCTCGTGGTGCCGACCGCCTATTTCCTGCAACGCCAGATCAAGGCGAAGGTGTTTCAGCCGCTGGACAAGGCGAAGCTGCCGAACCTCGCCAATGCGTGGCCGGAGGTCACCAGGCGTCTCGCGACCTACGACGCCGGCAACGCCCATGCCGCCAACTACATGTGGGGCACCACCGGCATCGGCTACAATGTCAAACAGGTTGCAAAGATCCTCGGACCTGATGCGAAGATCGATAGCTGGGACATGGTGTTCAAGCCGGACAATCTCGCGAAATTCAAGGATTGCGGCGTCCATATGCTGGATAGCGCAGATGACATCCTGCCGGCAGCACTGAATTATCTCGGCCTCGATCCGAATTCGGCGAAGCAGACCGATCTGGACAAGGCCGCCGATCTCGTCGCCAGGATCAGGCCGAACGTCCGTAAATTCCATTCATCCGAATATCTCAATGCGCTGGCCACCGGCGAAATCTGTCTTGTGGTCGGCTGGTCCGGCGACATCATCCAGGCGCGCGCGCGTGCCGATGAAGCCAAGAACGGCGTCGAGATCGGCTACGCGATCCCGCAAGAGGGGGCGCAGATGTTCTTCGACAATTTCGCCATTCCAGCGGATGCGAAGAACGTCGCCGAAGCCTATGAACTGATCGACTATCTGTATCGGCCGGATGTCGCGGCGAAGAACGCGAACTTCCTCGGCTACGCCAATGGGAATCTCGCCAGCCAGAAGCTGATCGATGCCAAGATCATCAATGACAAGACGATCTATCCCGACGAGGCGATGCTGGCCAAGCTGTTCATCATCACCGCTCGCGATCCTGCGACGCAGCGCGTGATCAATCGGTTGTGGACGAAGGTGAAGACGGGGAAGTAAATCTTGTCGTCATTGCGAGGAGCGAAGCGACGAAGCAATCCAGCCTTGTTGCTGTCTGGATTGCTTCGCTACGCTCGCAATGACGATCGGCCAAAGGTTGAACTCACCGCCACCGGCGATGCAGCCACAGCCACTGATCGGGATATTCCCGGATCCAGCCTTCCAGCACCGACGACACCGCCTGCATCGTGCCGGCGATGTCGATCTTGCCGGTTGCATCGCGCACCGGCGAAATCTCTTCCGATAGTTCGATGCGGAAGCGATGGTTCGGCAGACGGATCACGCGCACGCCATGGATCGGGCAATCGACCTGGCGCAGCAAGCGCGGCAGCATCGGATTGGCGCGGGTCTTACGGCCGAAGAAATCGATCTCCACGCCTTTGGTGAACCACTGATCGACCAGCATCGCCACATGCTTGCCCTCGTCGAGGGCGTGCGCGAGTTTGACCGGCGCGTCATGACTGGCCGCG
>JAPLPC010000629.1 GCA_026400425.1 Hyphomicrobiales bacterium
CGGTCGAATTGCGCATCCGACAGCACCGATCCGTCGCTGCCGGCATAGACGAGTGCGCCGGACGGCCGGGCGGCATTGTCGAGCAGCGCCTTGTTCCATTTCGCCGAGGCATTATGCGTATCCAGCGCGCTCGCCGCGGCATCGATGGGCGCCAGGCCATAGTGATCGTCGAGCGGATGAAAGAAAGTCAGATGCAGGATCGGCGGCACTTTCGCCGATGCCTGATCGAAGCGCAGGCTGCGGCCGTTGACGGTGTAGTCATAGGCCTCGGCCCAGCCGTCATGGCCGGCGATCACTTTCATCCGGTCCGGCCGCAGCGCATACAGCTCGCGCACTCGCTGATCCAGCGTCACCGATTCCACATAGGCATTGCCGGCCAGCAGCAGATGCGCATACAGCGTCTCGAAGAACACATGGCCGTCCTGTCGCGGGTTCGGCCGCGTCAAGAGTTGCCGCAGCGGATGCGCCTCGCTCTCCTGCGCGCCGTCGAACACCAGAAACCGGCACGCCGCGGCATTCTCCGCGATCAGGCGCACCGCGCGATGCACGACGGCATTGGCCATATAGCCCTCGCGCGCCAGCGATGCGTAGTCCTTCGCCGTCCACCGCGCCCGCCCCTCATATTGAAACGCAAGCAGTTTCGCCGTGCGCGACGCCTTGCTTTCGGGCGCAGCAAGATAGGCCTTCAGGCGATCGAACATGATGTGATCCGTATCTCTTGGCTGTCGTTTCCCGCGACAATGCGGGTGCAGCGAACTACAATGTCCGGATCCGCGGGCCGTCGCCGCGGCGGTTGAGGGCGAGCGAAGCGACGGCCCAGACCAGCGCATCGACGCGGTCCGGCGATTTGCCGCTCGACAATCCCGAACTCGCGAAGTCGCACAGTTCGTCTTCCAGCGCCGCATAGGCGCCGACATGTTTGACGCGTCCCTGCGCGTACAGTGCCGCTACCGGTTCGGCGCGCAGCCATTTGCTGCGCGTTGTGCGCACCGGCGTCACCGGCACGCCGGCATCGATCTCGTTGATTACCGTGCGCACCATGTCGCCGCCCTGATTGACCTCGACCACCAGTGCATCCGCCTCGAGCCGTCGCCACAGCGCGATCGCCTTGTTGGCCCACATGGTCGGAGTTGCGCCGCTCACAGTGTCATCGGCGAGCACATAGACGATGCCGTCCTCGGCCAGTCCCGCCGCCACGATGCCGCAGGCGTCGGCGCGCTTGGTCGATGTGGCCGGCGGATCGACGGCGACGACGATGCGCTGCAGTCCGGGCACCTCGGCGCTGCGGCACTGCTCCAGCAGCGCGCGCGACCACAGTGCATCCGGCCGGTCGTCGATGATTTCGCCGTTCAGCTCCTGCCGCCCGAGCCGCGTCCCCGCATAGCGGGCCATCACGTTGCGCAGAAATGTCGGTGCCAGGTGAAACGCATTCGCCGACGTCGCCGCATGCGTCACCGCCGTGGACGGATCGGCGAGCAGACGCTTCAAAAGCGCGTTCGGCCGCGCGGTCGTGGTGATCAACTGGCGCGGATGCGGGCCCAGCCGCAAGCCGAATTGCAGCATGTCGAAGGCCGCGTCGCATTGCCGCCATTTCGCCATCTCGTCCGACCACGCGCAATCGAATTGCGGCCCGCGCAAACTCTCCGGGTCCTCGGCGGAAAACACCTCGGCGATGGCGCCGTTGTGCCACTGCAGCCGTCGCCGCGACGGCGACCACAGCGGCCGCTCGCGATGCCCGTGCACGCTGAGAATGCCCGACACCCCTTCGATCATCACCTCGCGCACATCGTGTTCGGTCTCGCCCACCAGCGCGATGCGGCCGGCTTTACGATCCGCGAAAGGCTGCAGACCCAGCGCCTGCGCGCGCACCCATTCGGCGCCGGCGCGGGTCTTGCCGGCGCCGCGTCCGCCGATCATCAGCCAGGTCTGCCAGGGCTCGCCATTGGCCGCGGCTTGCGGCGGCACCTGATGCGGATGCGCAAAGAGCTGCCAGCATCCGGTCAGAAATTCGTATTCCTCAGGCTTCATCGTCTCCCACAGGAACAGACGATCCGCCTCCGAGCCTGATGTCCAGACGTCGAGAAAGGCGCTCACGGAGGTCATCCAGGTCGCGGGGGCGATCGGGATGGGCGCGATCGGCGCGGTCGTCGTCATCGGCGCGTCTCCGCTGGTCGGCGTCCATCTCCTTGCGGAGTTCAGCCGCGACGCGCGCCAGCTGCGCCACCGTCCGCGCATGGCGCTCGGCCTCGCTGGCACCGGCCTCGCCACGCCGTGGGTCGCGCATGATGGCGTCGATCTGGTCGAGCTGACTGGTCATCGTCGCGACGATCCGGCCGATCAATTGCTCATGTGTCCGCGATCGTCGTCGCGGCCGCGCAAGCGATGCCGCATCGAGCGCAACTGATCGCGCGGTCGTCGTCTTCTTTTGTGCAGAAGTCTTGGCGGCAGAAGTGTTCGCTACCGGAGTGGTTGCTCCCGGAGTCTTCGCTGGGGCCTTCCGAGTCGCAGGCGTCTTCGCCACTGTGTCAACACAAAGAGAAATAGCCCGCACCGGCTTGTTCGCCGGTCGGGCTATCGTTGTTCTGGCCATGATCAAACTCGCTTGCAGATATCAGCGGTGAAGCTGCGCCGCGCCTCTGTGATCGGTTGTCTCGGTAGTCGTCTCGGTAGGTTGGCCCTGCATCAGGTCCGGAAGAAAAAGAACCAGACGCCCGCCATCAACACCGCCGCACACACCGTGCTGATCGTCAGCAACACAAGCACTGACGGTCCCGGTTCGGCCTGACGCGCCTCGGTCGCGGTTTCGACAATTCGTCCATCCTGCTTCGTTGCCATGGCGTCCTCATTGTTCTCGCCCGCGATGCTCGGCATCTCGTGCGGATGCCCTGCGGGCATCGATTGCTCCAGGCACGCTGTGGTGCCCTTCATAGCGGCAACGCATCATTGGAAGGCATGTTCCGGCCACGCGCAGGATCGGCCTGCGACATGACATCATGACGATCTGACGCGTTGCGGGGGCGCAGCGCCGTCTCGGAACCCAGTTGTGGAGCATGCCGTAAACCTAGCCGGGGAGCGCATCGCTGTCAAGGCATAAAATCTTAACAAGGACAATTTACCCAGTTCTCGGCCTATTCCTCAGCGATACCAACACCTTGCCGATCGCTACGGCCGCGACCAGTTGGCGCCGGGAGCGCTGGTGATGCGGTCGGGATAGTCGATATTGACCACGCAATTGCCGCGCATATCCGCCGCCGCCTGCAGACATTGCCTGTAGTCGTAGAATTCGCAGATCTGCGGCAGAGGATAGCCGCGCGGTCCGGCGATCAGCACGCAGAACGGCGGGATACCGGAGCGCGTGGTTTTCTTCGACCGTGCCTCTGCAGGCGCCGATGCAGTGAGCGCTGTGGCCACAGCAATCGCCGTGGCCACGATGAAGAGCCTACTCGATCTCATCATGCGATTCCCGATTGCGATCGTTGGTCTTGGACTAGCGCAGGCGTCGGCTGCGCTGCGCTTCGGACCCGCCCCCGCGATATTCGACATTGCCGACGCAATGTCGCGAGCCGGTCGCCGCCGCGCTGCATTGCTCATAGGTCGGATAGATACAGTTGCCCACATAAGAGTCGGAGCCGTTAGCGCCGCTCTGGGCAATACAGAATGCCGCACCGTTCGCGCGTGCCGGTGTCGTGGTGGTCATCGCAAGAGTCAAAGCCGTCGCCGCCAGGCTGGCCAGCAACGGGATACGGAAATGCGAGGTCATGATCATACCTTGAAATGAAAAAACGCGAGCCAACCGCCCGCGCCAGCTCATATAGGTAGCGCCATCATCACCGATAGAATGTTCACGACATTGCGTTCGGCCGCCCGGCTGGCGCGAGCGGCGATCAGGACCGCGCACGGGCAGCGGCGGCAATGTCGCAGAGCGCTGCGACAAGCCGCCTCACCCGGGCTACTTCAATGACGTGTTGATGTCTGCATAGCGGCCGTTCAGCGTGGTGCCGAGCCCCTGGACGGCGGCAATGATAGCAAGGCTGATGCCCGCGGCGATCAACGCATATTCGATGGCCGTCGCACCGGACTCATCGTTCACGAATCTGGAAAACAAACGCAGCACTTCTGCCTCCTCACACCGATGCCGGAATTCTTCCGCCATCGTCTCGCCCGTCGATATCACAGTGCGTTCAACCTAGCGGTGAAACGTTGCGCCAAGGTTCGCAAACAGTATCAATGATGCGTTAAACATGCGGTAACGATGTATGAGACTCGCGGCCCGGCCAGCGGGCGCTCTTCCATCAGCACCAGGAAAAAAGCGGCGAGTGCCAGCAATGCGGCCGCGGATTCGAACACGTAACGGAAGGCCGTGATCATCTCCGCGCGCGCGATCGCCTGGGTCACCTGCGCGTGTTCGCCTGCGATCGTGAGGTTGGGGCCGAGCGCCATCAGCAGCACCGTGGTGAAGGCGGCGACCGTGAACGAGGACACCAGCGCGCGGAAGAAGTTCATCGCGCCGGTCACGGTGCCGACCTGCGGACGCGGCACCGCATTCTGGATCGAGACCAGCGTGACCGGAAAGATCATGCCGAGACCGATGGAGAACAGAGCGAGCATCGTCAGCAGCTGCCACAGCGGCAGCGGCGTCAGCAATGCGATGGCGAGAGCGATCAGCGCCGCCGCCGACGTGCCGCCGATGGCGATGCGCTTGTAATGCACGGCCTTCGCCATGGTGCGACCGGCGATCAGCGCGCCCAACACCGAGACGGCGGCGATCGGGATCAATGCGAGCCCCGCTTCCGCGGCAGTGAGGCCGTAGACGACTTCGTAATACAGCGGCAGATGCACGGTGAGGCCGAGCATCGCGCCGAGGCAGCAGCCGCCGGCGGCCATGGCATAGGGCACCACGCGTCCGCCGATCAGGGACAGCGGCAGGAACGGTTGCTCGGTATGCATCGCATGCCACACGAAGGCGACGGCGATGGCGACCGCAGCCCCCAGCAATGCGAGGATCGTTGGCGACAGCCAGGCGAAGCGGCTGCCGCCCCAGGTCAGCGCCAGCATGAAGGAGACTGCAGAGAGCATCAGCAGGATGCCGCCGAGCCAGTCCACCTTGCGGCGGCGATGAAACACCGGAATTTTCTTCAGGTTCGGCAGCATCAGCAGCATCGCGCCGATGCCGAGCGGAATGTTGATCCAGAAGATCATCGACCAGTGCAGATGCTCGGCGAACACGCCGCCGAGAATCGGACCGCCGATGCCGGCGGTGACCCAGACGGCGCTGAAATAGGCCTGGTACTGGCCGCGCTCGCGCGGCGACACGACGTCGGAAATGATGGTCTGCACGATCGGCAGGATGCCGCCGCCGCCGAGGCCCTGCAGCGCGCGGGCGATGATCAGCACCAGCATGTTCGGCGCCAGCGCACACATCACCGAGCCGACCATGAACATGCTCATCGCCGCGATGATGGTGGCGCGGCGTCCGTAGATATCGCTCAGCGAACCGAACACGGGCGCCACCGCCGTCGAGGCGAGCAGATAGGCGGTGATGACCCAGGACAGGTTGGAGACGTCACCGAACTGGCGGCCGATGGTCGGCAATGCGGTGGCGACGATGGTCTGGTCGAGGGCGGCCAGGAACATCGCGAGCAACAGGCTGATCAGAATGCCGCGGACTTCGGCCTGGGTCAGCGGTGTCACTGGCGGCGCATGATCGCGATCGATGGCTTCGAGGGAGCTACGCGACAGCTGTTCGGCAATCTCGTCTTGTATCGGCTGGTCATCGGCCGCCGGGCGGCTCTCTCGTTGCATCTGGTTCATGACGCGTGCAGTTCGCAATCTCCGACATCGGCATCGCCGGGCGCGGCGCAACGGATGGTTGCAGATGTTTTAGGGCTCAAATGATGCCGAAAACAGTCGTTTCATTGCATGGGAGCGTCCCGCCGCGGGCGGTCGCTGGCGCGTCCGTGACTAGGCGCGGCGGCTCAATGCGGCCAGCCGGCGCCATTTCTCGGCGGCGTAGCGGCGATTGTAGTCGGCGACATCCCACCCTGCAGCACCGTCGAGAAAGCCGGCGCGCAGCACGAAGGTCTTGATGAAGGCCGCCCAGCCATGCAGCGATGCCTGCACCGCGCTGGCGCGCCGGCCGCGTGCAAACATCTGCGCGGCCGCGGCACTGGAATAGCGCACGATCTTGTCCTCGGCATCAGCGCGCGAGGTGATGCTGTCATGCTCGATGCGGAATGGCGCGGTGCGCACCTCGCCGTCGACGATCAGGCGTTCATGCACGAGGTCGTCGGAAAACCGTCCCAGCCCGCGCCGGACCAGCCGCGTGACATAGTCCGGCGACCAGCCGCTGTGGTTGATGACCGTGCCGCAGAAGCGCGACCGCCGCGAGATGCGATAGGCCGCAGGCGGTGTCGCGCTGGCCATCGCTTCTCGCAACGGCGCGAGCGCCGCGGGATCCAGCCACTCGTCGGCATCGAGCGACAGCACCCACTGCCCGCTGGCCAGTGCGAGCGCCCGCGCTTTCTGCGGTCCGAACCCCGGCCAGTCCGGCGTCACGATCACCTTGGCGCCCAGCGACTGCGCGATATCGACGGTGCGATCGCGGCTGCCGCTGTCGATGACGATGATCTCGTCCGCGCAGGGGACCGAGCCGATGCAGCGGCCGATGCAGGCTTCCTCGTCCTTGGTGATGACGATGAGAGACAGCTTCGGCGTCCCCGTCATTTGGTCGGCCGCTTCTTCAGCATCGCCCGCCGCGGCAATTGCGCCGGCCAGGACACGATGTGATTCTCCAGTTCCTCGTCCGGCACGGTGTCTTCGGATGCCTCCACACGGCCACGCACCGACACGCCGGCCTCATGCACCGTCTCGGAACTGCCCGAAATCAGCGGATGCCACCAATATAGATCGCGCTGTTCCGCCGCGAGTTTGTAGCCGCAGCTGTGCGGAAGCCAGCTCAGGCTGCGCACATTGTCGGGCGTCAGACGCACGCAATCGGGCACCTGAGCGGAGCGATTTGGGTAATCCTTGCAGGCACATAGGCCTGCATCCAGAAGCTTGCAGGAAATATGCGTGTAATAGATCCGGCCGGTATCTTCATCTTCCAGCTTATTCAGACAGCAGCGTCCGCAGCCGTCGCACAGACTCTCCCATTCAGCATTGGACATCTCTTCCAAGGCCTTGGTTTTCCAGAACTTTCCCTCCTGTTCGGAGCGGCGTGGGGAGCGCGCGGTCATGCGGTTCGGTTCAAGTCCAACGAGGGCGGAGATGCCTTCTAGGAGCACCGGCATCTCTCGTGCAAGCCAGATCGCGCACGACGCCGCGCCATGCCGCGCAAAACCCGGCGCCGTCGTTAGCCGTGACGCGCGATTATGGTGCAGCGCCATTGGTTTATCGGCCTTGCTCGGCTAGAACCTGATGCATATTCCAAGCACGACTCCCGCCGCCGGGATGCCGCATTGATACCGCAATAGATGTCGGCGGCGCCCGCGGCGGGCAACGCCTGCCCTGCACCAGAGACAAGGCCCCACGTGCCGAAGATCGACCCGTCGAAGTGGATCACAAGAATCCGGCATTTCCTGCTGGATCTCGACGCGCGGATCGATTCCGGCCTGTTCTCGTCCGGGCGCGGCACCCGCGAATTGTGGGAACGCTATTCCACCTTCATGGACCGCTTCCATGTTGGCAGTTGGAAGCGCTGGGTGTTCATCGAACCATTGTCGGAAGCCGCGACGCTTGGCCTCGGCGGCCTGATGCTGATGCTGGCGCTGGCGCAGCCGGCGTTTCGCGAAACCGCCGACGAAGACTGGCTGAAGAAATCCGATCTCGCCGTCACCTTTCTGGATCGCTACGGCAATCCGATCGGCAGCCGCGGCATCAAGCACAACGACTCGATCCCGCTCGAAGACTTTCCGGACAATCTGATCAAGGCGACTTTGGCCACCGAGGATCGCCGCTTCTACGATCATTTCGGCATCGACATCGCCGGCACCGCGCGCGCGCTGGTCACCAATGCCCAGGCCGGCGGCGTCCGCCAGGGCGGCTCGTCGATCAGCCAGCAGCTCGCCAAGAACCTGTTCCTCACCAACGAGCGCACCATCGAGCGCAAGGTCAATGAAGCATTCCTCGCCATCTGGCTGGAAACGCGCCTGACCAAGAACGAGATTCTGAAGCTCTATCTCGACCGCGCCTATATGGGCGGCGGCACGTTCGGCGCGGACGGCGCCGCGCATTTCTACTTCAACAAGTCGGCACGCGACGTCACATTGGCCGAGGCCGCGATGCTGGCCGGCCTGTTCAAGGCACCGACCAAATACGCGCCGCACATCAATCTGCCCGCCGCCCGCGCCCGCGCCAACCAGGTGCTCGACAACATGGTCGATGCCGGCTTCATGACCGAAGGTCAGGTGTTCGGCGCCCGTCGTAATCCGGCCATTGCCGTCGATCGCCGCCAGGAAGTCTCGCCGAACTACTATCTCGACTGGGCCTTCGACGAAGTGCGCCGCCTCGTCGATACGTTCCCGAAATCCTATATCGAACGCGTCTTCGTGGTCCGCACCTCGATCGACATGAACGTGCAGCGCGCCGCCGAAAGTGCCGTGGAAAACCAGTTGCGCCAGTTCGGCCGCGACTATCACGCGACCCAGGCCGCAACCGTCGTTGCCGATCTCGACGGCGGCGTGCGCGCCATGGTGGGCGGCCGCGATTACGGCGCCAGTCAGTTCAACCGCGCGGTGGACGCGATGCGTCAGCCCGGCTCGTCGTTCAAGCCTTACGTCTACACCACGGCGCTGCTCAACGGTTACACGCCGAAGTCAGTGATCCTCGATGGCCCGGTCTGCATCGGCAACTGGTGCCCGCAGAATTATGGCCACTCCTATTCCGGCAACGTCACGCTGACGCAGGCGATCACGCGCTCGATCAATGTGGTGCCGGTGAAGCTTTCCATTGCGCTCGGCAAAGGCAGCCCGCGGGCCGGCCGCGCCAAGATCGTGGAGACGGCGCGGAAATTCGGCATCAAGGCGCCGCTGCTCGACACGCCGTCATTGCCGATCGGTTCGACGGAAGTCTCCGTGGTCGAGCACGCCACCGCCTATGTCACCTTCCCGAACAAGGGCCGCGCCGTCGCGCCGCATGCCGTGCTCGAGGTACGCACCGGCGCCGGCGATCTGGTGTGGCGCTACGACCGCGACGGACCGAAGCCGACCCAGGCCATCCCTGCCTCCGTCGCGGCCGACATGGCGGAGATGATGAGCCACGTGGTGAGCGAGGGCACCGCGCGTCGCGCCGCGCTCGACGGCATTCCCACCGCGGGCAAGACCGGCACCACCAATGCCTATCGCGACGCCTGGTTCGTCGGCTACACCGGCAATTTCGCCGCCGCCGTGTGGTATGGCAATGACGATTATTCGCCGACCAACCGCATGACCGGCGGCTCGCTGCCGGCACAGACGTGGCACGACATCATGGTCGCCGCGCATCAGGGGATCGAGGTCCGGGAGTTGCCGGGTGTCGGCATGGGCACGCGCAATCCGGCCGCGGCCGCCTCGTCGACCGTGGCGGCGAATGCACAGGAGCAGAAGCCCGGCCCGCCGCCGGTGCTGACACGGCGCGGCGCGGATGTTCTGTTGCGCGTCGAAAAACTTCTCGACGAGGCCGGTCGCTCCGTCGGCAACACGTCGGCGACCGACGCCCCGCGGCAGCCGCGCGCGTCGACCATGCTGGCCTTCCCCGAGAATTATGCGGCGGCCGGCGACGCCGGCGCGAAGCCGGCCCCTGCTCCCACCCGCAAGAATTGACGCTGACGACATGATGGTGGTGGCGACGTGCGCCTGATATTCCTCACGCTTCTGGCGCTGGTCATCGCCGCAGGTGTCGGCCTCGGCCTGACCTGGACCACGGCGACGCGCGGCGTCGATCTCAACACGCTGACCATCGGCGCATGGACGGCGCGACCGCGCAGCGGGTCGAGCGAGATCGATCCCTATGCCCGCGCGTCCGTCGCGCGCTCGGGCGAATTGCCGATCGGCACCGGCGACGGCATCACCTTCACCGCCATCACCGACGACGCCAAGAAGCTGCTCGACGGCCGCTGCGATGTGATCATCAGCGGAGTCACGCCGCCGGCGCGTTTCTGGACGCTGAGCTTGTACGACACCAAGGGCCGGCTGGTCGCCAATACGCTGGATCGCTACGGCTTCACCAGCCAGGAAGTGGT
>JAPLPC010000487.1 GCA_026400425.1 Hyphomicrobiales bacterium
CATCATCTTGATCGGCCAGATCTGCGGAGCCCAGATGCTCGAGGAGCTCCCCCGCTTCTCGGCGGACTCCCAGGCCATGTCGACGCCCTGATAGATCAGGACCGCCATGAAGACGTAGAACAGGAACGACGTCGACAGATCGGCGATCGCTTTCTTCACGCGATTGAAACGGCCGTAGATGATGTCGACATTCACATGGGCACGTTCGACAAGAAGATAGCCACCCGCGATGATTGCATAGACGCCGAAGATGAGTTGGGCGAGTTCAGCGGTCCAGATCGTGGCGTTGCCGACCGCGTAACGCATCACGACGTCGGCCAGCAGCATCAAGAACATCGGAACGATCAACCATGCCGCGGCAATTCCGATCACGGAATTCAGGTATGTCACTGATTTGGCAAGTTTCAGCATCGTGTCATCCAAAGTCCTCGATCAGCAGACGACATGGGCAGATGCTCCATGTCCTTTCCTTTCGCCGAAGCGGCTGCGCCGGCATGCCTCGGTTGCTCACGATGCGCAGCCATCGAAGCGTCAGGTGTAACCGAGATCCGACATCAGCTTGCTCAGGGCTTCTGCGCCCGATGCGGCGACGGGGCCCTTGGCGACCTCTTTCTGCAGGATCACCTTTGACGCCTCGGCAAACTTCTTCAGAACGTCATCCGGGAAGCGAACGACTTCGACGTTCATCTTCGTCTGGCCGGTTTTCAGAGCTACGGCTTCCTGTTGCAGATACTCGACCGATCTGCGGAAGTAACGTTCTTCCACCAGCGAAAGCAGGATGAGCCGGAGATCGGGAGGGAGCTTCTCGACGGCCGCAAGGTTGAAGATGAATGCATCGGTCGTAAAGCCGAGCGCCGGCTTCATGTGATAGGGCGCCACTTCCCAGAATTTCATCGACAATGCGCCGACGGCCGCTCCCCAATGAGCGCCATCGACTACGCCCGTCGAAATCGCCTGGTAGATCTCAGGACCCGCTACCTGCTGCGGCGCAGTGCCCGCGGCGGCAAGATATTCCAGCATCGTCCCTGCAGAGCGCACCTTCAGAGAACCGAGATCGGCAGCCGAACCGATCTTCCTCTTGAGCACCAGTTCTGTCGGATAGGCCTTGTCGCCGAGCATCATCACGCCTTTCGGCCGCAGCTCGTCATTGACCATTTTCTCGATGCCGAGATTCTTGGTCAGATGCATCATCTCCCAGGTCTCTCGCAACGTGCCGGGAACGCCGTAATACAAGCCCATGGCTTGCGCTTCACCGAGAACGTAGCCAGGCGAGATCGTGCCCATCTGCACCACGCCGCGGCGCACGACATTGTAGATCTCGCGATCCTTCGCGATCTCGCCGGCACCGAACAGTTCCAGCTTGAACCGACCACCGGAGCGCTGCTCGAGTTCCTTCTGCAGCACGACCAGACTGTCGTTGTAGGACCCCGACGCCTTGGGCCAATGCGCCTGGACTTTCCAGGACACCTTTTCCTGCGCACTTGCCGAACGCATGATGGACGGCATCGCGACCGCGGTGACAAGCGATCCTGCGACGATGTTGCGACGACTGATGGTCTTATCCTGATCGGACATACGGATTTCTCCCGACGCTCGTCTCATTGACTGAGACAGCTTCTGTTCGATCGAAAGAAATCATGAGAAAGACAATGAAGTCAATCAACCGACATCTCGCGATAACGTTCGCGAGTACTGCAACTATAGACCTCAGAGACTCTCTCGAAACATGCGCTGATACACCGCACCACATCTTCGCTGCATGAATTGTCCATCGGAGGAAATTGCAATTCGCGTACGACGCGATTCATTCCGCTCGTGCGCACGCGTCGCACCGGTCAATCTGCGACAGCTCGTTTATCCGTCACATCGCGCGGCAAGTTGCCCGACGGGCCGCGAAAGTCGCGAACCAGCGCTTCGATGCGATCGAGATCGCGCAGGCGCAGATCCCGCTGGGCAAATGGGATCTCGATCCCTTCCTGTCGAAAGCGCTTCAGAATTTCGAGGCGGACTTCATTCGCCGCACCGGCATCGACGCTGATGTTTGCGACGTGGAAAAACACCGTGAACTCGAGTGCGTCGACACCGAAATTGCCGAGGATGGCGAACGGCTCGGGCGTCTTGAGTGCCCGCGCATTGTTGCCGACGATGTCGAGACCGACCACGACCGACAAGCGCGCGGTGTAGCTGCCATGCATCCAGTTGACGACCTGTCCGCTAATCAGATCCGCGTTTGGAACGATCACCGAGACATTGTCATAGGTCGCGATTTCCGTTGCGCGCACATTGATCCGCTTCACCACCCCCATCCGCGCGCCAACCTCGATGCGATCCCCGACCTTGATCGGACGCTCGACCAGCAGGATCAGCCCCGAGACAAAATTGTTGATGATCGACTGCAGGCCGAAACCGATGCCGACCGACAGCGCGCCGGCGACGATCGCGACGTTCTGCAGGTTCAGGCCGACATAAGACAGCGCGACGAACACCGCCATGATGACGCCGATATAGCCGACGCCGGTGCGGATCGAACTGCGAACGCCAACATCGAGATTGGTTTCCGGCAGAAAGCGCCCCTCAAGCCATTTCTGGATCGCCCGCGTCGCCGCCATGCCGACAACGAGGACGACGATCGCCCCGAGAATGGCCGACGGCGAGATGA
>JAPLPC010000535.1 GCA_026400425.1 Hyphomicrobiales bacterium
GATAAGGCCAGCGGCAGGCCGGACGACAGGCCGAGCATCATCACGACCAGCACGCGCGGCTGCAGATAAACCGCTATGCTCTCGCGCCAGGAGGCGCGGGGCTGCAAGGTGGCGTCGGGCGTATCGGGCGCTGTGGTCATAGGAGATTGCCTTACGAGATAGCACGCGATGCCGCACCGCCATGGCGAGGAGCCCTTGCGACGAAGCAATCCAGTCTTCGCTCGTGGCTCTCTGGATTGCCGCGTCGCTGCGCTCCTCGCAATGACGATTGATAGGGCGACGCCGCCCCATGGTGAACAAAAAGTAAACGTTCATGGTTAACGAAACGTTGAGCCAGATGGTTAATCATTGGTGAACAGACGTGGTTAATCTCTTCCTAATCGACATGGTTACCACTTCGTTAATGCCTGACCTGCGCATTGACCGCGCAACACACGCAGATTAAATCGCCCGCCATGGCCATTCGTGAAATCATCATCCTGCCGGACAAACAGTTGCGGCTGATCTCCAAACCCGTCGAGACGGTGACGTCGGAGGTGCGCAAGCTCGCCGACGACATGTTCGAGACCATGTATGACGCGCCCGGTATCGGCCTGGCGGCGATCCAGATCGCGGTTCCGCTCCGCTTGATCACCATGGATCTCGCCAAGAAGGATGACGAGGAGGGCGGCAAGGCGCCGCGCGTCTTCATCAATCCGGAAATCGTTTCGGCGTCGGAAGAGCTCTCGGTCTACGAGGAAGGTTGCCTGTCGATTCCCGAATATTACGAGGAAGTGGAGCGCCCGGCGACGGTCCGGATCCGCTACCTCGATCTCGACGGCAAAGTGGTGGAAGAAGACGCGTCCGGCCTGTTCGCCACCTGCATCCAGCATGAGATCGATCATCTCAATGGCGTGCTGTTCGTCGATTACCTGTCCAAGCTCAAACGTGATCGGGTGATGAAGAAGTTCACCAAGATCGCCAAGCGCGTGGGCTGAGTTGTTTTGTCCCGGGCGCGCTGCAGCGTGGAACGCTGCCGCGCAGAACCGGGACCGTCACGAACGCCGTCGCCTGTAACGGTCCCGGCTCAGCGAAGCAGCACCGCGTGCTGCATCGCGTCCGGGACACAGTTGTTACCAACACCGGATCGAGCCACCACATGTCGCTTCGTCTGATCTTCATGGGCACGCCGGATTTTGCGGTGCCGACGCTGCTCGAACTGGTGGCCCACGGCCACGAGATCGTGGCGGTCTATACCCGCGAGGCAAAGCCCGCCGGGCGCGGCATGAAATTGCAGCCGACTCCGGTGGCGCGCGAAGCCGAACGGCTCGGCATTCCCGTTCTGACGCCGAAGACGCTGCGTACCGAAGAAGCCGAGACGCAGTTTCGCGGCTTCGAGGCCGATGCTGCGGTGGTCGTCGCTTACGGCATGATCCTGCCGCAAAACATTCTTGATGCGGTGCCGCTCGGCTGTTTCAACCTGCACGGCTCGCTGCTGCCGCGCTGGCGCGGCGCAGCACCTCTGCAGCGCGCCATCATGGCCGACGATGCCGAGAGCGGCGTCATGGTGATGAAGATGGATGTCGGCCTCGACACCGGCGACATCGCCATGGTCGAGCGTCTGCCTATCACCGACAACATGACCGCGATGGACCTGCATGACGCGCTGGCGCCGCTGGGGGCAGACCTGATGGTGCGCGCCATGGGCGCGCTCGATCGCGGCGGACTGCAACTGGTAAAGCAGAGCGAGCAAGGCGTCGCATACGCCGCCAAGATCGACAAGGCCGAAGCGAAGATCGACTGGTCGAAGCCGGCCCGCGCGGTTTTGCGGCATATCCACGGCTTGTCGCCATTTCCGGGCGCCTGGTGCGAGGCGGATGTTGAAGGCGAGACCGTGCGGCTCAAGATTCTGCGCTGCGAACTGGCAAAGGGATCAGGCACGCCGGGCAATCTGCTCGACGATCGGCTCACCATCGCCTGCGGTGAAGGCGCTATCCGCATCCTCGAATTGCAACGCGCCGGCAAGCAGGCGATGAAGCCGGACGAATTTCTGCGCGGCACGGCGCTGAAGCCACCCATGCGGGTGGGCTGATGCCACGCTACAAGATGCTCATCGAATATGACGGTACGCCGTTTTCGGGCTGGCAGGTGCAAACCGATGCCACGCTGACGGTGCAGGGTGCGCTGGAGCGTGCCGCCGAGGCGATCTGCGGCGTGCCTATTCGCGTCCATGGCGCGGGGCGTACCGATGCCGGCGTGCATGCGCTGGGACAGGTGGCGCATTGCGACGTGCCGAAGCAACTGGTGCCCGGCCGGTTTCGCGACGGCATGAATGCGCATCTACGGCCGCATCCGGTGGCGGTGCTGTCGGCCGATGTGGTGGCGGATGATTTCGAGGCGCGGTTCTCGGCGGTGAAGCGGCACTACATTTACCGCATCACCAATCGCCGGGCGAACCTTGCCGTCGACATGGGCCATGTCTGGCGGGTGCCGAAGCCGCTCGATGTCGATCTGATGCGCGAGGGCGCACGACGGCTGCTCGGCCGACACGACTTTACGACGTTTCGCGATACCGAATGCCAGGCGAAATCGCCGGTGCGCACGCTGGATCAGTTCGATGTCGAAAAACCACCGCGTCGAGAACGGCTCCACCACACACCGGCGCAGCACTTCGTCGTCGAAGGCGAAGATCTTGAACCCGGCCTGCGTGTCATACGGCGGCAGAGGCAGGCCAGCCGTGATCGCCGTCGCGATAATCCGACCTACGTAGTGGCGGCGGCGCGAACGTTGGATCTGCCTCCCCGAGAGCGCTACGCGGGAGGACCAGAGGCTGTCAATGTCATCCAGAGGATCCTCGTGTGCGCGCCAGAGCTCGACAAACCGCCGGACGTCTTCAATTGAGAA
>JAPLPC010000301.1 GCA_026400425.1 Hyphomicrobiales bacterium
CGATCGCATACATGATGGCCTGACGAACCTTCTTGTTCGCCAGGATCGGATTGCGGTTGTTGAGCCACAGCCACGCCATCGGCGAGAAGAACTCCCAGCCTTCGCCGGTGACGCAGGTGTTCGGCAGTTTGCTGACGCGCGGCACGTCGAAATTCTCGATCGAACCACCCGGCAGCACATCGACCTTGCCGGTCTCATAGGCGACCGAGCGTGCGGCGGCATCCGGAATCACCTGCCAGTACACCTCGTCGAGATGCGGCAGTCCCTTGATATGATAGTTGGGGTTCTTCACCATGCGGATGAAAGAGCCCTTCTTCCATTCCTTGAACATGAACGGGCCGGTTCCGATCGGCGCGTTGTTGTTCGCATTGGTCTTCCAGTCGGTGCCGTCATAGAGATGCTTCGGGATCATCGGCATCGAGCCGACTTCAAAGATGCCGATGAAGGGGCCGAACGGCTTTTTCAGCGTGAACACCACGGTGAAGTCGTCGGGCGCCTCCACCTTGTCGAGCTGAACGAGATTGTTGCGCGCGCGGGCATGGGTCTGCTTCAGCATGTCGATGGAGAACAACACGTCGGCCGACGTGAACGGCTTGCCGTCGTGCCAGGTGACGCCCTGCTTCAGCTTGAACGTATAGGTCTTGGCATCCTCGCTGATGGTCCAGCTCTCGGCGAGACCCGGCTGCGGCTCAAGCTTCTTGCTGTAGCGCAGCAGGCCTTCGAAGATGTTTCCGGACACCATCTGGGTCGGACCGTTCTGCACCATCGGCAGAAACAGGCCGGGAGGCTCCGGCTGGATCACGGCATTGACGACACCGCCCTCTTTCGGCGCCTGCGCCAAGGCAATCGAACTCACGGTGCTGAGAGCCAGCGCCAAAACCAATTTCTTCAACATATCTTCCCCTTTAGTGCCTGAAGGCACGTAACCCAGATGAGTTGACGATGTGTGGTGCAATTCAGATCAAATGTCGCCAGATCAATTCTTGTAATCGGGATCTGTGCGATCGAGCATCCGCTTGAAAGCGTCCCATTCGCCGTCCGGCTTGCCTTCAGCATGCACCTTCGAATAGCCGCGGTCATACTGGCCGGCGGTGTGCAAGGCAATGGCGTGGGACGGGCGAATGACTTCAGCGCCGGTGGACAAGATCGCAAGCTGGGCGCGGCAGGAGCGCTCCATGTTGAACATCAACTTGAACGCCTCGCCGACCGATCGGCCGCAGGTGAGCAGACCGGGATTGCGCAGGCTCAGCACCATCTTGTCACCAAGATCGGCAACCAGACGCTCACGCTCGGAGAGATCGAGCGCGATGCCTTCGAAGTCATGATAGGCGATGCGATCGGTGAATTGCATCGACCACTGGTTCAGCGGCAGCAGGCCATCCTTCAGGCATGACACCGCGACGCCGGCGACGGTGTGGGTATGCAGCACGCAGTTGGCGTCGTGACGCACGGCGTGAACGGCGCTGTGGATGGTGAAGCCGGCCGGGTTGATACCGAGGCCGAGCGGATCATCGACGACCTTGCCCTCGGTATCGACCGTGACGAGGTTGGAGGCGGTGACTTCCTCGAAGCGCATGCCATACGGATTGATCAGGAAGCGGTCTTTGGTGCCGGGGACGCGCACCGAGATATGCGTGTAGATGCTGTCATCGAGGCCGTGGCGGTGGATCAGGCGATAGGCAGCGGCAAGATCGACGCGGACCTGCTTTGCAGCATCCAGGGTCGGCGTCAGATTGGCGTGCATATTCACAGGCGTACTTCCCGATATTGACGATGGCTGGAGCAAACACAATTGCATGGCAGGCGGCAAGATTAAACTGTCGACAATCGGCGCTTAATTCTTGTACACGGCATGAAACGGGTCGGTTTCCCCATGCGTTTGATGTCTCCTCCAGTAGGTCTGGCTGCCCTCGCCGACACCGATCTCGTCGGTCAGGTGGCGCGCGTTTTGACGCAGGCCGTCATCAGCGGACAACTCGCACCGGGTGCCAAAGTGGTCGAGGCCGGCATCGCGCGCGAACTCGGCATCAGCCGCGCGCCGGTCCGTGAAGCCGCGCGCTTGCTGGAGCAGCAAGGGCTGCTGGTCTCGCATCCCCGCCGCGGCTTCTTCGTGCGTAAGTTGGAAGTCCGCGATATCGACGAGATCTACGACCTCCGGATCTGCGTCGAAAGTCATGCCGCCCAGCTCGCGGCGAAAAACCTGACGCCGGCCAACCGCGCCGCGCTTCGCAAGCAGATCGACGTGCTGCACGAGACAGCCGATCTGGAAGATCACGCAAGGCAGGTCGAGGAAGACTACAAGTTCCACCGCATGATCGTCGAGATCGCCGGCAGCAAACGACTGCTGAAAGTGTTCGATGACCTGTCGTCGGAAATGCGCATGGTGATCGGCCTGATCGGTCGTCTGTATGACGATCCGCATCGGATCGCGCAGACCCACGAAGCACTCCTCGACGTGCTCGAACAAGGCCATGACGACATCATCGCGGCACGGTTCGACTATCATATCGCAGCCGCCTGGCGTGAAGTCGGCAGGCTGGTCCGCGAAATTCCGTCATCAACCAATGGAGTAGCTCCGTGAAGGCCGTTTATTCCGACAAGCACAGCGCGCATGATCCGCAATTCTATCTGGTCCGCGGCCAGATCCGCAAAACCACGGAACAGCCCGAGCGCGCGGTGCGCCTGTTGAAGGGACTGCATGACGGCAAGCACGAGATCGTCGCGCCGACCGCATTCGGCCAGGGGCCGCGGGCGCGCGTGCATTCGCCGGAATATCTGCGGTTTCTCGAAACGGCCTGGGACGAATGGGTGAAGCTGCCGGATTACGGCACCGAAATGATCCCCAATATTCACCCGAACCGCGTGCCCGGCAGCTATCCAAGCCATATCGTCGGCAAACTCGGCTGGCACACCGTCGATACGTCGGCGCCGATCGGCCCGGGCACATGGGCTGGCGCCTGCGTGGCCACCGACATCGCGACCACTGCTGCGCAGATGGTGCTGGACGGCGAGGATGCGGTCTATGCGCTGTGCCGCCCGCCCGGCCATCACGCCTATCGCGATCTCGCCGGTGGCTTCTGCTTCATGAACAATTCGGCGATCGCGGCCGAGCATCTGCGCACCAGGCACGAGCGCGTCGCCATCCTCGATGTGGACGTGCATCACGGCAACGGCACGCAGGGCATTTTCTATGCGCGCCCGGATGTGTTGACCGTGTCCATTCATGCAGACCCGACCGGCTATTATCCGTTCGTCTGGGGCTATGCGGATGAGAAAGGCGAAGGCAACGGGCTGGGTACCAATCTCAACATTCCGCTCGCCATCGGCACCGGCGACGACGGCTTCATCGACGCACTCGCAACCGCCGAGAAAACCATCAAGTCGTTCGCGCCCACTGCCCTCGTACTCGCGCTCGGCCTCGATGCGTCCGAGCACGATCCGCTGGCGGCGCTGAAAGTCACGACACCGGGTTTCAATCGCATCGGCGCGGCCGTGGCGCGCATGGGACTGCCGACCGTGATCGTTCAGGAGGGCGGATATCTTTCCGACATCCTGGGCGCCAATCTCACCTCCACGCTCGCCGGTTTCGAATCGGCGCGCTAACCCCTCCATCGTCATTGCGACCGCAGCGAAGCAATCCAGTCTTTCTTCACTAGGCTTCTGGATTGCTTCGTCGCTTCGCTAAGGGGAAAGCAGAAGACAGCTTTCCCTGACCTCGCAATGACGGAGAAACATCATCAACAAGAAGAACTCGAAGGACAAACTCGCATGGCCACCAATGCAGAAATCTTCGCGCGCCGCGAAGCCGCCATTCCGCGCGGCATCGGCCACTCCACGCCGATCTCGGCGCAGCGCGCGCTGAATGCCGAAGTCTGGGATGTCGAAGGCAAGCGCTACGTCGACTTCGCCGGCGGCATCGCCGTGCTCAACACCGGGCATTGCCATCCGCACGTCATGGCGGCCGTCCGCGCCCAGATGGAGAATTTCACGCACACCTGCTTCCAGGTGCTGCTGTATGAATCCTACGTCACCCTTGCCGAGCGCCTCAACAAGCTGGTCCCGATCGACGGCGACACCAAGACGGCGTTCTTCACCACCGGCGCGGAAGCCACCGAGAACGCCATCAAGATGGCGCGCGCCGCCACCGGCCGTGCGGGCGTGATCGCTTTCACCGGCGGCTTCGATGTCACGGTGGAAGAGTCGCTGAAGTATCTGAACTTCCTGTTCAAGGCCGATATCGACCCGGCCCGCGTCGCCGCCCTCATCATCGAGCCCGTGCAGGGCGAAGGCGGCTTCCACCAGGCGCCGCCGGAACTGATGCGCGCGCTGCGCAAGATCTGCGACGAGAACGGCATCGTCTTCATCGCCGACGAAGTGCAGACCGGCTATGGCCGCACCGGCAAGATGTTCGCGATGGAGCATTACGACGTCAAGCCCGACCTCATCACCGTAGCCAAGAGCCTGGCCGGCGGCTTCCCGCTGTCGGGCGTGATCGGCAAGGCGAAGATCATGGACGCGGCCGATCCGGGCGGCCTGGGCGGCACCTATGCCGGCAACCCGCTGGCGATCGCAGCGGCCATGGCCGTGCTCGACGTGTTCGAGAAGGAGAAGCTCGTCGATCGCGCCAACCATATCGGCGAGCGCATCACCACCCGCCTCAAGAAAATGCAGCAGCGCAACGACCTCGTTCCGATCGACAGCATCCGCAATGTCGGCGCCATGATTGCGTTCGATATCGTCAAGGAGCGCGGCGGCGATACACCGGATGCGGAGATGACCAAGAAGGTGACGCAGCGCGCGACGGAGGAAGGGTTGATCCTGTTGTCCTGCGGCGTCAACTTCAACACCATCCGCGTGCTGGTGCCGCTTACCGCCCAGGACGAGATCCTCGACGAAGGCATGGAGAAGCTCGAACGAGCGCTGACGGCTTAACTTCCCTTCCGTCATTGCGAGCGAAGCGAAGCAATCCAGAAAGCCAAAGACTGGATTGCCGCGTCGCTTCGCTCCTCGCAATGACGACCAAGAGATCTAACCAACACTCACAAGGACACACCCATGGCTCTCGATCCCGCCCTCCGCGCCAAGATCATCGATGCCGTCGACAAGGGTTTCGACGCGCAGGTCAAGTTCACGCAGGACATGGTTCGCCACCAGTCCACGCGTGGCAACGAGCACACGATGCAGGACTTCATGTATCGCGCGTTCAAGCAACGCGGCTACAAGACGGAGCGCTTCGAGATGGACCGCGCCGCACTCGATGCGCATCCCGGCAGCGGCGCCTGGGACGAACTTCATTCGACGGCCCCGATCGTGGTCGCCACGCACTATCCGCGTCAGGACAAGGGCCGCTCGCTGATCATGCAGGGTCACGTCGATGTGGTGCCGGAAGGCCCGCATGACATGTGGACCACGCCACCCTACGATCCGGTGATCCAGGGCGACTGGATGCAAGGCCGCGGCGCCGGCGATATGAAGGCAGGCTGCGCCTCCAACATCTTCGCCCTCGATGCGCTCAAGAGCCTGGACCTGCAGCCGGCAGCGACGGTCTACCTGCAATCCGTCGTGGAAGAAGAATCGACCGGCGACGGCGCCCTGATGACCCATCTGCGTGGCTACAAGGCCGATGCCGTGGTGGTGTCGGAGCCGTCGCACGAGACCATCACGCGCGCCAATATCGGTGTAGTCTGGTTCCAGGTCGAAGTCCGCGGCGTGCCGGTTCACGTGCAGCGCATGGGCACCGGCGCCAATGCCATCGACGGCGCGTATCGCATCATCGGCGAATTACGCAAGCTGGAAGCCAAGTGGAACGCCACCAAGGATCAGCACGCTCACTTCAAGAACATCGAGAAACCGGTCAATCTGAACATCGGCAAGATCGCCGGTGGCGACTGGGCCTCGTCGGTGCCGGCCTGGTGCAAGGTGGATTTCCGGATCTCGCTACTACCGGGGAAGACCGCTGAAGCCGCAAAGAAGGAAATCACCGACTGCGTCGCGGCCTTCGCGCATCAGGACCCGTTCCTGTCGAACATTCCGCCGACCGTGACCTTCAACGGCTTCCAGGCCGAAGGCTACGAATTGAAGCCGGGGTCGGATGCGGAAGCCACACTCGCGGCCGCGCATGAAGCGGTGTTCGGGCAGAAGCCGAAGCCGGAAATCTCGCTCGCCTATCTCGACAGCCGCGTCTACTCGCTGTTCGACAACGTGCCGACGCTGAACTACGGCTGCATCTCGCGCGGCGTCCATGGCTTCGACGAAGGCGTCAACCTGCCCTCGCTGAAGAAGACGACGACGGCGCTGGCGCTCTTCATTGCGGAGTGGTGCGGCGTGGAAGAGATCAAAGCCTGATCCTGTCCTGAGCGCGGCTACAGCGACGCCTGGCGTTGCCGTAGCCGCGGATGGTCTCATTCAGCGCTGCCAGTTACAGATACCGCCGGACCGGCACGGCCAGGTCTGGATCCGGGTATCCGCGGCATTGGCATCGAGCGGATTGCTGCGCGGCCGAGCGACCCGCGAGCGCGCAGGCGGCTGTGATCGCTTGGCCACCGCCTTGCGGGTGGGCTTGGCCGCCGGCACGGCTCTTTCGGCGACAGCCTCATCCGCCGCTGCATCGAGCGCATTCTTGGCGTCCGCGCGCGCTTCGATCGGATATGGCTCAAACCGCGCACCGGGCCCGATCGGCTTCGGCGACAGCAACGCCTTCTGCAGGTCCAACGTGAAAAATTCACTGGCTTTGTAGGTGCTCGCGGCAGAGCCGTTCGCCGCCATCGCGCCGCCCGTCAGCAGGGCAAGGCCGACGGCCGCCAGCGTCAAATATCTAACCGTCATCTGTACCCTCCTAAGGCACGTCCGGTTTACGGGGAACGACAAATGTCTTGGTTTCAAAACTGGATCTAGGAACGGAATAAACCGAAAGCTACCCCGGCTGTTCCCCGGAAGGACCCGCATCACGGGCATTTCTGCCAGTAAGCCTAAGGCCCCCTCGGCAATTGCTGATTGATCCATAGCAATGCACATGGCGCTGGTCGGCGGGACACTGCCTGCAATCACAGCAGCAGGGACTGGCTCAAGCAGAGCCGCCAACTCCATGAACTCGGTCAGCTCGACCGCGGCGAATACAGCCGCATGGCGCATGAGCTGGGCCTCGCGCCAAGCGATCTCGAAATGCTCGTGCGCCGCGGCGTCGATGGCGCCGAAGAGCTTCCGCAGATGCTGCGTGCGCTCGGTTTCGACGAGACGGCGATCGCCAGGATCTCACCGCCGCTGATGATGGAGATGCGTCACGCCTGCACGGGCTGTGGCCACAAGAACGATTGTCATTCTCACCTCGCCGATCACACCGCCGCCAAGCATTACGAAGACTATTGCGCCAATGCCAATGAGATCACGTTGATGCGGGCCAGGCGGGATCAGGGAGCGTACACTCCTTCGCCGTCGGCGGACTCGCGCGAAGCGCCGGCCCGGTAAGCTTAATCGGTTAGGTTAAGGTTCGATCCAAGTTGCAGTGACCGACAGGTTTCATATGGTCGGTCCGTGTCGGGCAGCGTGGATGCGGAAGTCGCTTTCCCGTCCTCGAATTTCAATGTCCGGCACGGGACCGCCGTGTTTACCTGCGTCGGCGGTCCCCCCTTTCCGGGCTCCGACCATTTCGAACAGCATTTCAAACATCGTTTAGTCGCGCGTCACCGGGCGCCCTGCCGATGCGAGCACGTCCTTGCGCGCATGCGAATATAACTCCACCGCATCGCAATACATGCTGTTTGATCGCTGTGCGAACCACGGCCTTGCTTTGCGAGATCGTGCGCAATGATACTTGACTTGCGTATAAAGCAATTGGCAGTCTCTCGCATACAAAAGGCATCGGGCAATGGACCCAGATGCCGTCCAGGGAGAGATAGCCTGAACTCATTTCTGAGGCCGCCCGCGGCTGCCAGTGTGATCGTTGCTGGCGCGCCC
>JAPLPC010000585.1 GCA_026400425.1 Hyphomicrobiales bacterium
GAGCACGCCGCCGAAGATCGCCATCGGAATGACGCTCATGGCCAGCAGCGTATCCGCCATGGAGCCGAAATTGAACCACAGCAGCACGCCGATCAGCAGCAGGCTGATCGGGACAACGACGGACAGGCGCTTGATGGCGTCCTGCAGGTTGCCGAACTCGCCAACCCATTCGGTCCGCGAGCCGGCTGGCAGCTTGACCAGCGCATTCACTTTGTCCTGCGCTTCCTGGATCGCGCTGCCGAGATCGCGTTCGCGCACCGAGAACTTGATCGGCAGATAGCGCTCCTGATTCTCACGGTAGATATAGGCCGCGCCGGAAATCAGGTTGATCGAGGCGACCTCGCTGAGCGGAATCTGCGTGATGGCACCGTTGGCACCGGGCGCACCGATGCGCAAATTCTGGATCGCCTCGGCACTGCGGCGGAATTCCGGCGCGAGACGCACCACGATCGGGAAATGGCGATCGCTGCCGGGCTCGTAGATATCGCCGGCGCTGTCGCCTCCGATCGCAACCTTGATGGTGGCATTGATATCGCCGGGCGACAGCCCGTAACGCGCAGCCTTGGCGCGGTCGATGTCGATCTGGATCGTGGGCTGGCCGAGCGAGGTGAACACCGCGAGATCGGTGACGCCCTGCACCGTGGAGAGCACGTCCTTGATCTCGTTCGCCGTCTTGGTCAGCGTCTGCAGGTCGTTGCCATAGAGCTTGATCGAGTTTTCGCCCTTCACGCCCGACACCGCCTCGGACACGTTGTCCTGCAGATATTGCGAGAAGTTGAATTCGACGCCGGGAAATTTCGTTTGCAATTCCTTGAGCAGCCGCGCCGTCAGCGCGTCCTTGTCCTGCGGCGCCGGCCATTGCGACGACGGCTTCAGCGGCGCGAAGAACTCCGCGTTGAACAGACCGGCCGCATCGGTGCCGTCATCGGGTCGGCCATGTTGCGACACCACCGATTCGACCTCGGGCTGGGCACGGATCAAGCGGCGCATGTCGTTGACGTAGGTATTGCCCTCCTGCAGCGAGATGGTCGGCGGCAGCGTGGCGCGGATCCAGAGATTGCCCTCCTCCAGCTTCGGCAGGAATTCCAGGCCGAGCAGCCGGATCATGATGGCGGTGATCACCAGCAATCCAGCTGCGATGCCCATCACCATGGCGCGACTCTTCACGGCCCAATTTAGTACCGGCACATAAAGGTGATGCAGCTTGCGGACGATCCAGGTCTCGGTTTCCTGAACATGCGCCGGCAGGATCAGTGCGCTCAGCGCCGGCGTGATGGTAAAGGTCGCGATCAGGCCGCCGGCGAGTGCGTAAGCATAGGTCCGCGCCATCGGCCCGAAGATATTGCCCTCGACGCCCGACAGCGTGAACAGCGGCAGGAAGGCCGCGATGATGATGGCCGCCGCGAAGAAGATCGAGCGCGAGACGTCCGCGGATGCGCTGAGAATGCCGTGCTTCTTCATCCCCATGATGGTTTCGGACGAGATGTGGCTCTTCTCGGCGTCCGATAGCGGGGTGGTTTGCGTCAGACGACGAAAGATCGCTTCGACCATGATGACGGTGCCGTCCACGATCAAACCGAAATCGATGGCGCCGACCGACAGAAGATTGGCCGACTCGCCGCGTGCCACGAGGATGATGACGGCGAAGAACAGCGCGAACGGGATCGTGGCGCCGACGATCAGCGCGCTGCGCAGATTGCCGAGGAACAGCCATTGCAGGAACACGATCAGCAGAATGCCGACGATCATGTTGTGCAAGACCGTGTGGGTGGTGAGATCGATCAGGTCCTTGCGGTCATAGATGCGCTCGATACGCACGCCGGGCGGCAGCACGTTGCCGGCATTGATCGCCCTCACCATCTTCTCGACGCGAGCAATGGTCGGCGTGCTCTTTTCGCCGCGTCGCATCAGCACGATGCCCTGAACGATGTCGTCGTCCTGATTGAGGCCGGCAATGCCGAGCCGCGGCTTTTCGCCCACTGAGACAGTGGCGACATCGCGGATCAGGACGGGATTGCCATTGGTCTGCGAGATCATCGTATTCGACAGATCGTCGATCGAGCGGATCAGGCCGACGCCGCGCACGACGGCGGATTGCGGGCCGATATTGACGGTGTTGCCGCCGACATTGACGTTGGCATTGTTCACCGCCGTCAGAAGCTGCGGCAGCGTCAGGCCATAGGCGACCAGTTTGTTGAAATCGACCTGGACCTCATAGGTCTTTGTCTTGCCGCCCCAACCGGTGACGTCGATGACGCCCGGAACCGCTCGGAAACGACGTTGCAGCACCCAGTCCTGCAGCGTCTTGAGATCCATCACGCTGTAATTGGGCGGCCCGACCAGACGATAGCGGAAGATTTCGCCGACCGGCGATAGCGGTGAGATGGTCGGCTGCGCGTTGTTCGGCAGCGTGCCGAGTTGCGCGAGACGGTTCAGCACCTGCTGCAGCGCTTCTTCATATGTGTAGTCGAATGAAAACTGCAGTTTGACGTCGGACAGGCCGTAGAGCGAGATCGTGCGGATGGTCTTGACGTTCTTGATGCCCGCCACCTGGGTCTCGATGGGGATCGTGATGTAGCGCTCGATCTCCTCGGCCGAGAGCCCGGGACTCTGCGTCACGATATCCACCATCGGCGGCGTCGGATCGGGATAGGCCTCGATGTTCAGCTGTTGAAAAGCAAACAGCCCGCCGATGAACACGGCGAGGAACATGCCGACCATCAAGAAACGACGATCGACGGCGATGGCAATGAGACGATCCATCCAGATCGGACCTTTCAGAAAAGCCGAAGCTGGAATTTAGCTCGCAGACGCGATGCGATCGATGAACAGGCTACCGCGGGTGATGATCTTTTCGCCGGGCCGCAGATTCCCTGTCACCTCCACCAGGCCGGCATTGGTCATGCCGGTCTTGATGGTGCGCAACTCAACGGTCTTGTCGTCATTCGCGACCCAGACGCGGACCTGGTCGCCTTCATAGATCAGCGCGGCCTTCGGGACGCCGACGGTTGGCTGCTCGCCCGGTGCATAGATCGTCACCGTGGCAAACATTTCCGGCTTCAAGAGCCCGTTGCTGTTGTTGAGCGTGGCGCGGACCAGCAGACGGCGCGTCGTGGGATCGAGTGCAGTGGCGACATAGTCGATGCGGCCGGTCATGACGCGGCCCGGCAGCGCCAATGCAGTGAAGGTCATTTCCTGACCGACCTGCACCGTGGCGGCTTCGGTTTCACGCACGAACGCGGTCAGCCACACGGAAGACAGATCGCCGATCACGAACACCGGATCGCTGGCGCCGGCGCTGATGAACTGGCCAGGACCGACCTTGCGCTGGACCACGGTGCCGGCCAGTGGCGCGAACACGGTGGTCTCGGGGTTGATGCGGCCCTTCTCCTGAAAAGCGGTGATCGCGTCTTCGGTCAGACCGAGAATGCGCAGGCGATTGCGCGAGGCTTCCAGCGCGGTGTTGGCCGTGCGCAGATCGTTCTGCGACTGCAGCAGCGTGGCCTGGGCCTGCTGATAGTCCTTCAGCGGCACCGCCTTGCCGTCGAACAGATCCTTGGCACGCTTGTCCTGGATGGTGGCGAGATCGAATTGCGACTTCGCCTTGTTGGCTGCGGTGACAGCCGCGACGAAATCGTTCTGCGCACCGACCGTATCGGCGGCTTCGACGATGAACAGCGGCTGCCCCTGCACCACGTGATCGCCCGGCTTGGCGAGTAGTTTGGTGACGCGACCGGCATAGGGCGAAAAGATCGGGGTCGAGTGATCTTCATCGACGGCAATCTTGCCTTCGGTCACCGACTCCGAACGGAACGACTTCACCGTCACGGGCTCGACGGTCAGGCTTGCCCATTCGGACGGCGATGGCGCATAGCGCTGCGGGTTTTTGCGCGACTGGCTCGAGACGTCCGAATGCTTCTGCGGCGTGGCCGCGAACTGCGTGTAGACGTATCCGCCGCCGGCCATAACGAGGAGCGCGCAGACGCCGGCCACCACCTGTTTGCGGCTGAATTTCGAAGTTCCCTGGTTCACGTTCGTCACCTGCCGAGCCCTGAAAGTACGAGACCGCTTATGCCGCGGCGTTTTGTCTCATCACGCGCGCTATTAGTGCGCATATGGATGTTGAGACAATCAAAAAACGCAGGTCAGACCCGCATTTTCGGTTAATTTTTCGCGAGGACGCCATTGATGACGTCACGGCCCCCATACCGGTGGATCCGTACCGAGCGGGACGGCCGGTCGTACCCATTGTGCGGGAGTGAGCCCTAACACGGCCGCATGACGAACAGCCGACAACATACCGAACCCGGACGGGCCATCCTCGATAAGCCCCGTCAGCGCATCGCCGGCGATATCCGGGGCATGCAGGCCATCGTCGAGGCGCCCCATCTCCCACAGCCATTTGCCGGTGCGGGCCAGCGACACCTGGACATGCCAGCTGCCGCCCTCCCGCGCCTGGCGGAGTTTGGCCATCATGGCGCCGAAGGCCATGAGATATCCGGAGCCGTGGTCGAGCATCTGCGCAGGCAATTCCTTGGGGTGATCGACACCGGCCGCTTGCGCCTCGGCGTGATTGAAACCGGTGGCGCACTGGACCAGCGAATCGAAGCCGCGGCGCTCCGCCCAATGCCCGCTGCGACCATAGGCGGATAGCGACACGTAAACGATGCCGGGACTGACACGCGCCGCATCCACAGGCGCGAGGCCGCGCGCGGCCAGCGATTGCGGGCGATAGCCTTGTGAAAAGATATCGGCGCCGGCGAGCAGGCCATGCAGCGTCGCGCGTCCCTGCTCGGTGTCGAGATCGACAAAGCTCGACCGCTTGCCGCGACCGGTATCGATGGTGAGCCACGGGATCGCCGGCAGCTGCGGGCTGGAGATCAGCATGACTTCCGCACCATGGGCCGCGAGAGTGCGTCCGGCGACGGGGCCGGCAATGACCCGCGATAGATCGAGCACGCGCAGACCCTGCAGCGGCCGTGCGCCTTGCGGCCATGGTCTCGGCGCGGCCTCGCCGATCTTCGTGATCTCGATCAGTGGCAGTTCGGCGAACGCCTGCGATTGCGGCAGCGCCGTCCATTCATCATGACTGCGCATCAGCGCGACGACGCCGCCAGCGGCATAGGCCGCAGTTTCGAACGCCTCGCCGTTCCACTGCATCAGCGCCGCCTGCACGGCGTCGCGCTCGGGTGCACAGGACAACACCTTGCAGATGGCGTCGCGATGATGCGGGAAATTGGTGTGCAGCCGGACGAAGCGGCCGTCACCGGTCTTGTAGACACCGGCGATCGCATCCCATGCCGGCGGCGGCGGATTGCCATCGCGACGCAGATAGCGCTCGCTACGGCATTCGACGACGGCGTGGCGCATATCGACAGCGACGTCCTGCGCCACTCCGCTGCGTGCGCGCCAGATCTCGGCAGCGGCAAGTCCTGCAGCCGCGATCGACACTTGCGCGGCGGCACCGACGCGAAACGACGACGGCAGCGCCGGCTCGCTGCCGGTCAGCGTGACACGATCCAGCGCGGTGCGATCACCGCCCTGATCGGTCCACAGCTCGGCAAGGATATCGCGCGGCATCTGCATCGTATCTGACCTGAGAGACGGTGGCTGGCATGCGCCAACAGACCGTAGATGCATGATGCGGGTCAACGGCTGAACGGTTGCTGAACGAGGTCAGTGAAAGTCCCGCGAGCGCGGCAAGATCCGGACATCGCGGGGATGACGGATGCGCTGTGAGGGATTGTCGGGATGTTCGCGGCGGTCGTCGTTGAGCGGCTCCGACGGCGACAATCCCGTCAGAATTGCCGGCCGCGCCGCGAGATTGTCGGAGAGCGCCGCGAGATCATGACTGCGATCGACGAGTCGTTCGGCGACCAGATGCACCACCTTCTCCTTGCTGCTCTGGATCCGCCCCTCGACCATCACCAGCCGCGCGCCCATCACCTCGCGGCGAAATTGCTCCATCACCTTTGGCCACACCACGACATTGGCGATCCCGGTCTCGTCCTCCAGCGTCATGAAGATGACGCCCTTGGCGCTGCCCGGCCGCTGTCGCACCAGTACCACGCCGGCGCAGCGCACGCGGCGGCCGTGATGCGCAGCCGAAACCGTCTCGCAAGTCACGATGCTCTCGGCGGCGAATGTCTGCCGCAGAAATTCCAGCGGATGTCCCTTCAGCGACAGCCGGATGGTCTGATAATCCGCCACCACCTGTTCGGAGCGCGGCATCTGCGGCAATGGCGCCGTATTCTCATCCGGCTGCTCGCGCGCCGTCGCCGCCTCGAACAGCGGCAGCGCCACGTCGTCAGGCAGACGCCGCACCGCCCACAGCGCTGCGCGGCGATCGAGGCCAATGGAGCGAAACGCATCGGCATCGGCGAGCAGGATCAGCGCCCGCTTCGGCAACGCGGTGTCGCGGGCAAACTCTTCCAGTGACGTGAAGGCGCGCCGCTCCCGCGCAGCGACGATGCGTGCTCCCCAATCTTCCGTCGGCGATTTACCCTTGGCCAATCGCTCGCGCTCTTCGTCGGGATCGGCCCATTTGAAACCATCGATCTGACGGAAACCGAGCCGCACGGCATGATACTTCCCGCTGGTCTGCTCCAGCGTATTCTGGCTGAGACTGAACGCGACATCGATAGTGCGGATCTTGACGCCGTTCTGCTGCGCATCGCGCACGATCTGCGCGGGCGCATAGAAGCCCATCGGCTGCGAGTTCAAGAGACCGCAACAGAACGCATCGGGATGATAGTGTTTCAGCCATGACGACACATACACCAGCTGCGCAAAAGCCGCAGCGTGGCTTTCCGGAAAACCGTAGCTGCCGAACCCCTTGATCTGCTCGAAACAGTTCTTGGCGAAGGTCTCGTCATAGCCGCGACGGACCATGTTGCCGACCATCTTCTCCTCGAACGTGCCGATGGTGCCGACATTGCGAAACGTCGCCATCGCCCGGCGCAGGCCGTTGGCCTCTTCCGAGGTGAACTTGGCGGCCTCGATGGCGATCCGCATCGCCTGCTCCTGGAACAACGGCACGCCCAGCGTCTTGTGCAGGACGTTGTAGAGCTCGTTCTTGTCGCCGCCCTTGGGATACGGATAGTCGATATCCTCCGGATTCATCGCGCGCCGTTTCAGATAGGGATGCACCATATCGCCTCGATGTCTTCCGGGTTCATCTTGCGGCGCCTGAGATAGGGATGCACCATGTCGCCCTGGATCGGCCCGGGCCGCACGATCGCGACTTCGATGACGAGGTCGTAAAAGTTCTTCGGCTTCAGCCGCGGCAGCATGTTCATCTGCGCGCGGCTCTCGACCTGGAACACGCCGAGCGACTCGCCGCGCTGGAGCATCGCGAACACCGGCGGCGCATCCAGGTTTTCCGCCTTGATGTCCTTGAGCTCGTAACGCAGGCGCTTGTGGTGAAAGATCAGATCGAAACATTTGCGGATGCAGGTCAACATGCCCAAAGCGAGCACATCGACCTTCATCATCTTCATGGTATCGACATCGTCCTTGTCCCATTCGATGAAGGTCCGATCGTCCATCGCCGCATTGCCGATCGGCACATAGCTGTCGAGCCGATCCTGGGTCAGCACATAGCCGCCAACATGCTGCGACAGATGGCGGGGAAATTCGATCAGTTCGATGGCGAGTTCGACCGCACGCGCGATCATCGGGTTGGAAGGATCGAGACCGGCCTGCTTGACCTGCATCTCGTTCAGGCCCTTGCCCCAGCTGCCCCATACCGTATCCGCCAGCGCCGAGGTCACGTCCTCGGTCAGCCCCAGCGCCTTGCCGA
>JAPLPC010000005.1 GCA_026400425.1 Hyphomicrobiales bacterium
GCAGCGCAACGTCGATATCGGCGTGGTCGATCTCGAGACCTGCTGGAAATGGGGCTTCTCGGGCGTGATGGTGCGCGGCTCAGGCGCGCCCTGGGACCTGCGCAAGTCGCAGCCCTACGAGTGCTACGCCGAGATGGATTTCGATATCCCGATCGGCAAGAACGGCGACTGTTACGATCGTTATTGCATCCGCGTCGAAGAGATGCGGCAGTCGACCAAGATCATGAAGCAGTGCATCGCCAAGCTGCGCGCGGCGGACGGGCAGGGCCCGGTCGTCGTCGACGATCACAAGATCTCGCCGCCGCGCCGCGCCGAGATGAAGCGCTCGATGGAAGCGCTGATCCATCACTTCAAGCTCTATACAGAAGGCGTGCACGTGCCCGCTGGCGAGGTCTATGCCGCCGTGGAAGCGCCGAAGGGCGAGTTCGGCGTCTATCTGGTCTCGGACGGCAGCAACAAGCCGTACAAGTGCAAGATCCGCGCGCCCGGTTTCGCGCATCTGCAGGCGATGGACTTCCTGTGCCGCGGCCATCAGCTGGCTGACGTCTCGGCCATTCTCGGCTCCATCGATATCGTGTTCGGAGAGGTCGATCGGTGACATCGGCTCCCATCCAGTTCGACCGCGCATCGGGCGCGCTTTCAGAGGTCAACCTCTGGGAGCGGGCGATGGCGTGCGTGCTGTCTGCCGGGGCGAAGATGTCGGCGTCGTTTGCGCATCGCGGCTACAACATGTGCGCCAATCTGATGCGCCGCACCGTGCTGCCGGCGCGTGATCTCGTCGTGAAGCTGAATGCCGATGCGCTGTTCGCGTTTCCGTTCGGCGACGGTTACTGGAGCAAGCTGCTCGACCGCAACTTCTCCTACGAAGACGAGCTCGAACTGCTGTTCAAGAACGCGGTCGATGTCGATTACACGCTGCTCGATTGCGGCGCCAATTTCGGCTACTGGTCGGTGCTGGTGTCGAGTGCGCCGTTCGGCTCGCACAAGGCGATCGCCATCGAGCCATCGGGCGAAAACTTCCCCAAGCTCGCCAACAACGCCAGGATCAACGGCGATCGTTTCGACGTCGTGAAATGCGCCATCGGCGCGATGCGCGGTACGGCGCGGCTGACAGGCACCAAGCACGAGGCGTTCAGCATCGTCGGCGATCAGAGCGGCGGCGAGGAAGTGCCGGTGCTGGCGCTCGACAATCTGCTCGACGACGGCAAGCTGTCGCTGTCCGGCAAGTATCTCATCAAGCTCGATGTCGAAGGCGTCGAGATCGAGGCCATCAAGGGCGGTACTCGCCTTTTGCAGGGCGACTCGGTCATCATGTGCGAAGAGCACGGCAATGATCCCGCCCATACCGTCTCGCGCTACATTCTGGATCAGACACCGCTGTCGCTGATCGTGCATGATCCCGCTACCAACCGCTTCGAAACCGTGACCGAGCTGTCGATTCTCGATCGCATCAAGGTGTCCACCCACGTTGGCTACAATGTGTTCGGCACTGCGAGCGCGTTCTGGCTCGATCGCTTCAACAGCCTGAATGCGAGCGCGGCGCGCCGCACTCACTGAGAGATAGACCATGTCCGTCCGCCGTTTGGCTCCGAAAGAACTGCAGCCCGAGTCGTTCAGTTTCACGCCCGAAAACCTCGCCTGGGCGAAGGAGCAGATCACGCATTATCCGCCCGGCCGTCAGGCCTCGGCGGTGATCGCGATCCTGTGGCGGGCACAGGAGCAGAATGCCGGCTGGGTGTCGGAAGCGGCGATCCGCTTCGTCGCCGACATGCTGGAGATGCCTTACATCCGCGTGATGGAGGTCGCGACCTTCTACACCCAGTTCCAGCTCAAGCCGGTCGGCAAGAAGGCGCATATCCAGGTCTGCGGTACCACGCCCTGCATGCTGCGCGGCGCCGGCGACATCATCGAGGTCTGTCAGCACCGCATCCATCACGACCCGTTCCACCTGTCTGCAGATGGCGACTTCTCGTGGGAGGAGGTCGAGTGTCTGGGCGCCTGCGTCAACGCCCCGATGGCGATGATCTGGAGCGACACCTACGAAGACCTCGACAAAGACAGCATGAACAAGATCATCGACGGCTTCGTCGCGGGCACCCCGCCGAAGCCGGGTTCGCAGATCGGTCGTCAGTATGCGGCGCCGGAAGGCGGACCGCGGGTGCTGAAGGATGGTGGTGCGGCTCCGCACGCCAAGGCGTCGGAAGCTCCCAGCCAGCCCGCGCTCTCCGACAATGACTCCAAGAAGGCGTCCGAGTCCGCCAATGCGCAGGAGCGACCGGCGCCGAAGGCACCGGCGGCCGATGCGACCAAAGACCATCCGCCCCAAGGCGGCGCTCCCAAGGAACCGCGCAAATCCAAGGAGCCGAAGAAATGAAAAACCTGCGCGCCAAAGCCATCGCCTTGAAACCGGGAGCCGACGCCATGAACAAGTGGCTCTATATCTCGTTGCACACCGCGGCAGCGGCGGCTTTCATTTTCCTGCTGCAGCGCTACTTCCTGAGCGCCACGCTTGAATCGAGTCTCATGTGGGCGGTGGTGTTCGGCGGCTGTGCCGCGATGCTCGCCTTCAAGCAAACCAATCGCTGATCGAGGAAGCCATGCTCGACGACAAGGATCGCATCTTCCGCAATCTCTACGGTCTCGATGACTTCGGTCTCGAAGGCGCGCGCCGTCGCGGCGGTTGGGATGGCACCAAGGCCATCATCGACAAGGGCCGCGACTGGATCATCAACGAAATGAAGGCGTCGGGCCTGCGCGGCCGTGGCGGCGCCGGCTTCCCCACCGGCATGAAGTGGTCCTTCATGCCGAAGGAAAACAAGGACGGCCGCCCGAGCTATCTCGTCGTCAACGCCGACGAGTCCGAGCCCGGCACTTGCAAGGATCGCGAGATCATGCGCCATGACCCGCATACGCTGGTCGAAGGCTGCCTGATCGCCGGCTGCGCTATGGGCGCCCATGTCGGCTACATCTATGTCCGCGGCGAATTCATCCGCGAGCGCGAGCGTCTGCAGGCCGCCATCGATCAGGCCTATGCGGCCAATCTGATCGGCAAGGACAACATCCATGGCTGGCCGTTCGACCTCTATGTCGCGCACGGCGCCGGCGCGTATATCTGCGGTGAAGAAACCGCGCTGCTGGAAAGCCTTGAGGGCAAAAAAGGCCAGCCGCGCCTGAAGCCGCCATTTCCGGCCAATGTCGGTCTCTACGGCTGCCCGACCACGGTGAACAACGTGGAATCGATTGCTGTCGCGCCGGACATCCTGCGTCGTGGCGCGTCGTGGTTCGCCTCGATCGGGCGTCCGAACAATGTCGGCACCAAGCTTTACGGCATCTCCGGCCACGTCAACACGCCCTGCGTCGTCGAAGACGCCATGAGCATTCCGTTCCGCGAGCTGATCGAGAAGCATGGCGGCGGCATTCGCGGCGGCTGGGACAATCTCCTGGCGATCATCCCGGGCGGCGCATCGTGCCCACTTATTCCTGCGGCCGATTGTGAAGAGCTCATCATGGATTTCGACGGCACCCGTGCGGTGAAGTCGTCATTCGGCACCGCCGGCGTCATCGTCATGGACAAGTCCACCGACGTCGTCGCGGCGATTGCCCGCATCAGCTACTTCTTCAAGCATGAGAGCTGCGGCCAGTGCACGCCGTGCCGCGAAGGCACCGGCTGGATGTGGCGCGTGCTGACCCGCATGGTCGAAGGCCGCGCCCACAAGCGCGAGATCGACATGCTGCTGGAAGTCACCAAACAGGTCGAAGGCCACACCATCTGCGCGCTCGGCGATGCCGCCGCGTGGCCGGTGCAGGGTCTGATCCGCGCCTTCCGCCCGGAGATCGAACGCCGGATCGAAGAGTTCAGCCGCAAGGCGACGCTCGACGATCAGGGTGTCCTCGATCCCGCGCATCTGGTCGCGGCGGAGTAGGGCAAGCGCTATGACTAAACTCATCGTCGACGGCAAAGAGATCGATGTCCCCGCGGAATACACGCTGTTGCAGGCGTGTGAGGCTGCCGGCGCCGAGATTCCGCGCTTCTGCTATCACGAGCGACTGTCCATCGCCGGCAATTGCCGCATGTGTCTGGTGGAAGTGAAGGGCGGACCGAAGCCGGTCGCCAGCTGCGCCTGGGGCGTGCGCGATTGCCGTCCGGGCCCGAACGGCGAGCCGCCGGAAATCTCGACGCGTTCGCCGATGGTCAAGAAGGCGCGCGAAGGCGTGATGGAATTCCTGCTGATCAACCATCCGCTGGATTGCCCGATCTGCGATCAGGGCGGCGAGTGCGATCTGCAGGATCAGGCGATGGGCTATGGCGTCGACACGTCGCGCTTCGCCGAGAACAAGCGCGCGGTCGAGGACAAGTATCTCGGCGCGCTGGTCAAGACCTCGATGAACCGCTGCATCCAGTGCACGCGCTGCGTTCGCTTCGCAGCCGAAGTCGCGGGCGCGCCGGAAATGGGCGCCATCGGCCGCGGCGAGGACATGGAGATCACCTCTTTCCTCGAAACCGCGCTGACCTCCGAACTGCAGGGCAATCTGGTCGATATCTGCCCGGTCGGTGCGCTGACCTCGAAGCCCTACGCTTTCGCGGCGCGTCCGTGGGAGCTCAGCAAGACCCAGTCCATCGACGTGATGGATGCGGTCGGCTCCGCCATTCGCGTCGATACGCGTGGCCGTGAGGTGATGCGCATCCTGCCGCGCATCAACGAAGCGGTGAACGAGGAGTGGATCTCCGACAAGACGCGCCATGTCGTCGATGGTCTGCGCACCCAGCGTCTCGATCGTCCGTATATCCGTGACAACGGCAAGCTGCGCGCCGCGACCTGGAGCGAGGCGTTCGGCGCCATCGCAGCGAAGGTCGCCGCCAGCGGCAACAAGATCGGCGCCATCGCCGGCGATCTCGCTGCCGTCGAGGAAATGTATGCGATCAAGACGCTGCTGGCCTCGCTCGGCTCGGCCGATGTCGCGACCGCCGGCACCGCGGGCTTCGACGCCAAGGCGGGGCGTGCGTCCTATATCTTCAATCCGACCATTGCCGGCATCGAGCAGGCCGACGCACTGCTGATCATCGGCTCCAACCCGCGCAAGGAAGCGGCCGTGCTCAACGCCCGCATCCGCAAGGCCTGGCGCGGCGGCAATCTAAAGATTGGTTTGATCGGCGACAATGCCGATCTGACCTATCGCTACGATCATCTCGGCGCCGGCACCGAGACGCTGGCCGACGTGATCGCCGGCAAGCATTCCTTCGCCGAGGTGCTGAAGGGCGCCAAGAACCCGATCGTGCTGGTCGGCTCGGGTGTCGCCGCGCGTGCGGACGGCGCTGCCGTGCTGGCCCAGGTCGCCAAGCTCGCCGCCGATATCGGCGCGATCAAGGACGGCTGGAACGGTTTTGCCGTGCTGCATGCGGCGGCCTCGACGGTCGGCGCGCTCGATATCGGTTTCGCCGGCGGACGGACTGCGGCGCAGATCGCCGGCGGCGGCGCGGATGTCGTGTTCTCGCTCGGCGCCGATGACGTCGAGATCGCACCGGGCGCGTTCGTCGTCTATGTCGGCATCGCCGGACTCTCCGTCTTCGATGCAGTTCGTGAATACACGGCTGGCATCGGTGCTTCGTGGTCGATCGTGGCAAGCCGATCGGCAGATGGCGGAGCGCGCCGGCTTCCCGCCGGGCGATGCCCGCGAGGACTGGGCGATCATCCGCGCATTGTCCGACGTGCTCGGCCACAAGCTGCCATTCGACTCGATGGCGCAGTTGCGGCAGGCGATCTTCAAGCAGGCGCCGCATCTGATGCGCATCGACCAGATCGAAGCCGGCGACGTCGCCGGCATCAAGACCCTCGCAGGGAAGGGCGGCGCCATCGACAAGGCGCCGTTCAAGAGCCCGATCGAGGATTTCTACCTCACCAACCCGATCGCGCGCGCGTCAGCAGTCATGGCGGAATGTTCCCGCCTGGCCTCGGGCCAGTTGCTGACGGCGGCGGAGTAAGACGATGGCTGAACTCTGGACTAGCACCCTGTGGCCGCTGATCATCATGATCGCGCAGAGCCTGCTCGTGCTCGTATTGCTGCTGGTGGCGATCGCCTACATCCTGCTGGCCGACCGCAAGATCTGGGCGGCGGTGCAGATCCGTCGCGGGCCCAACGTGGTTGGCCCCTTCGGGCTGCTGCAGTCGTTCGCGGACTTGCTGAAATTCGTGCTGAAGGAGCCCGTGATCCCGTCGGGCGCCAACAAGGGCGTGTTCCTGCTGGCACCGTTGGTGTCGTGTATCCTGGCGCTCGCCGCCTGGGCCGTGATCCCGATGAATCTCGGCTGGGTGATCGCCGATCTCAATGTCGGCGTGCTCTACATCTTCGCGATCTCGTCGCTGTCGATCTACGGCATCATCATGGCCGGCTGGGCGTCGAACTCGAAATATCCGTTCCTGTCGGCGCTGCGTGCCGCGGCGCAGATGGTGTCCTACGAAGTCTCGATCGGCTTCGTCATCATCACCGTGCTGTTATGCGTGGGCTCGCTGAACCTGACGGACATCGTGATGGCGCAGGACGGCAAGTGGGGCATTCTGGGCTGGTACTTCATCCCGCTGTTCCCGATGTTCGTGGTGTTCTACGTCTCGGCGCTGGCTGAAACCAACCGCCCGCCGTTCGATCTGGTGGAAGCGGAATCCGAACTGGTCGCGGGCTTCATGACGGAATACGGCTCGACGCCATATCTGCTGTTCATGCTCGGCGAGTATGTGGCCATCGTTTCGATGTGCGCGCTGGCGACCATCATGTTCCTCGGCGGCTGGCTGTCGCCGATCCCGTTCGCGCCCTTCACCTGGGTGCCCGGCATCATCTGGTTCGCCATCAAGGTGATGTTCATGTTCTTCTTGATCGCGATGGCGAAGGCCATCGTGCCGCGCTACCGCTACGACCAGCTGATGCGTCTCGGCTGGAAGGTTTTTCTGCCGCTCTCGCTGGCCTACGTGATCATCGTTGCCGGTGTGCTGCAATTCGCGGGCCTGGCCCCGAAATGAGGTCGCTATGAATATCAGGGCAACAGCTCACTCGCTGCTTCTGGCGGAGTTCGCGCAGGCGTTCGTCCTCGCCATGAAGTATTTCTTCAAGCCGAAGCCGACGATCAACTATCCGTTCGAGAAGAACCCGATCTCGCCGCGCTTCCGCGGTGAACACGCGCTGCGCCGCTATCCCAACGGCGAAGAACGCTGCATCGCGTGCAAGCTGTGCGAAGCCGTGTGCCCGGCGCAGGCGATCACCATCGAGGCCGGTCCGCGACGCAACGACGGCACCCGCCGCACGGTGCGCTACGACATCGACATGGTGAAGTGCATCTATTGCGGCCTGTGCCAGGAAGCCTGCCCGGTCGACGCCATCGTCGAAGGCTCGAATTTCGAATTCGCCACCGAGACGCGCGAAGAGCTCTATTACGACAAGGATCGTTTGCTAGCGAACGGCGATCGTTGGGAGCGTGAGATCGCCAAGAATATCTCGCTCGACGCACGGTACAGGTAA
>JAPLPC010000126.1 GCA_026400425.1 Hyphomicrobiales bacterium
AGAACTAAACCCAAGAATCGAGGCTAAGAATGAATCGCGCATCACGTGTTCGCAATAGGCGAAAATTCCGTTTTACCACTCATTTTCAAGGGTTTAGCCGGATCGATGATGCAACTGTGCGATAGTCGATCGTCAGGTTAGACCTAACGATCGCATCGTCGCGCGCGGTGCACGACGATGCGAGATGATCACTCTGCAGCAGCGCTTCGATGCGCATGCGTTGCATTGGCCTGGAAGTCGCAGATGCGCGGCACGATCTCCGATTTGAATCGTGAGCCATTGAACACACCATAATGTCCGACACCCGGCTGCACGTAATGCACGCGACGATCATCAGGGATCGACGAGCAGAGACCATGCGTCGCTTCGGTCTGGCCGAGACCAGAGATGTCGTCCTTCTCGCCTTCGACCGTCATCAGCGCGACATTGCTGATCTTCGATGGCTCGACGAGCTTGCCGCGATGGGTCATCTCGCCTTTCGGCAGCGCGTGTTTGACGAACACCGTCTCGACGGTCTGCAGGTAATACTCGGCGGTCAGATCCATCACCGCCAGATATTCGTCGTAGAAATCGCGATGCTTGTCGGCGAGATCGCCGTCGCCCTGCACCAGATGCTCGAACAGCTTCTTGTGCGCCTCCATGTGGCGATCGCGGTTCATGCTGATGAAGCCGGTGAGTTGCAGGAATCCCGGATAGACGTCGCGCATCACGCCCGGATGCGGGAATGGCACCTTGGTGATGACGTGGTTGCGGAACCAGTCAATGCCCTTCTCGGCCGCAAGATTGTTCACGGCGGTCGGGTTGCGGCGGGTATCGATCGGGCCGCCCATCAGCGTCATCGAAACCGGCGCAAACGGGTCCTGCGCGGCTTCCATCACCGAGACCGCCGCGAGCACCGGCACGGCAGGCTGGCACACGGCCAGCACATGAACGTCGCCGCCCAGCATGTGGAGCATCTCGATGACATAATCGATGTAATCATCGAGATCGAAGCGGCCGGCGGCAACCGGCACCTGTCGCGCATCGGTCCAGTCGGTAATGTAGACGTCATGCGTCGGCAGGAAGGCCTCCACGGTGCCGCGCAGCAGCGTAGCGTAATGGCCAGACATCGGCGCCACGATCAGCACGCGCGGCTGCGGCGCGCGCAGCGGGCGCGGATGCTGGCGATCGAAATACAGCAGACGGCAGAACGGCTTTTCCCAGACGGTGCGAATCTCGATCGGGGTGCGAACACCGTTCACCTCGGTATCGTGCAGGCCCCATTCAGGCTTGCCGTAGCGTCGCGTGGTGCGCTCGAACAATTCGCAGCCGGCGGTGACCTGCTTGGCGAAATCTGTCTGCGCCAACGGATTGAACGGATTCTGTAGCATCATCTTGGTGGCGTCGGTCATCGCCCGCGCCGGGCCAAGCGACGCATAGGCCATCTCGTACATCCAGTACATCGGGGCCGTGAGTGCGGGGCTCGTGTCAGACGCTGGTGGCCTGCCAAATTCACCTATCGGCATTTGTCCTCACATCCGTTGCAACACGTGGTTCACGCGTCGACTGATCCAAAAGCCGGCAGCCCCGTCGCGGGACACCACCTATTGCAGCGCAGTATAGTGCAGACTGACTTAGAAAGCGTCAATGCGCCTGTGCCATGGGCAAGCCGGGAACAAGGTAAAATCGACCCTTTTCAGGCCGGCCATTGGTCGAATTTGGCTCTGGTTGCCGCCTCATCCGCCGCTCACCTCCCACTCCG
>JAPLPC010000655.1:0-2082 GCA_026400425.1 Hyphomicrobiales bacterium
TCCTCTTCCGCCGAACCGCCGATTTCGCCGATCATGATGATCGAGGTGGTCTTGTCGTCGGCCAGGAACATTTCGAGGATGTCGATGAACTCGGTGCCCTTGACCGGATCGCCGCCGATGCCGACCGCCGAGGACTGGCCGAGGCCGGCCTGCGTGGTCTGGAACACGGCTTCATAGGTCAGCGTGCCCGAGCGCGACAGGATGCCGACCGAGCCGGGCTTGAAGATGTTGGCCGGCATGATGCCGATTTTGGATTCACCGGCGGTGACGACGCCCGGGCAGTTCGGCCCGATCAGGCGCGACTTGGAGCCGGACAGCGAGCGCTTCACGCGCACCATGTCGAGCACCGGAATGCCCTCGGTGATGCAGACGATCAGCGGGATTTCCGCATCGATGGCTTCGCAGATGGCGTCTGCGGCGCCCGGCGGCGGCACATAGATCACCGACGCATCGGCCCCCGTTTTGTCGCGCGCTTCGGCCACGGTGTCGAACACGGGCAGGCCGATATGGGTCGAGCCGCCTTTGCCCGGCGAGGTGCCGCCGACGATCTTCGTTCCGTAGGCGATCGCCTGTTCGGAATGGAAGGTGCCGTTCTTGCCGGTGAAGCCCTGGGTGATGACCTTGGTGTTCTTGTCGATCAAGACTGACATGATCTTACTTTCCCTTCACCGCGTTGACGATCTTCTGCGCAGCGTCGTCGAGATCGTCGGCGGGCAGCACGTTGAGGCCGCTCTCGCGGATGATCTTCTTGCCTTCCTCGACATTGGTGCCTTCGAGGCGGACAACCAGTGGCACTTTCAGGCCGACAGCCTTCACCGCGCCGACCACGCCGGCCGCGATGACGTCGCACTTCATGATGCCGCCGAAGATGTTGACCAGGATGCCCTTCACGTTCGGATCGGCGGTGATGATCTTGAACGCCGCGGTCACCTTCTCTTCCGAAGCGCCGCCACCGACGTCGAGGAAGTTCGCCGGGCTTTCGCCATACAGCTTGATGATGTCGAGCGTGGCCATGGCGAGGCCGGCGCCGTTGACCATGCAGCCGATGGTGCCGTCGAGCGCGATGTAAGCGAGGTCATATTTCGACGCCTCGATTTCCTTGGCGTCTTCTTCCGTGGTGTCGCGCAGCGCCACCATGTCCGGATGGCGATACAGCGCGTTTGAGTCGAACGACATCTTGGCGTCGAGGCATTTCAGCTCGCCCTGCTTCGACACGATCAGCGGATTGATCTCCAGCATGTCCATGTCTTTGGCGATGAACGCCGTGTAGAGCTGCGTGGTCAGCTTCTCGGCCTGCTTGGCGAGATCGCCCTTGAGGCCCAGCGCCTGGGCGACGGTGCGGCCGTGATGGCCCATCACGCCGGTGGCTGGATCGACCGAGAAGGTGATGATCTTCTCAGGGGTGTCGTGGGCGACGTCCTCGATGTTCATGCCGCCTTCGGTGGAGACCACGAAGGCCACGCGCGAGGTTTCGCGATCGACGAGGAGCGACAGATAGAACTCCTTCTCGATGTCCGAACCGTCTTCGATATAGAGGCGGTTGACCTGCTTGCCGGCATCGCCGGTCTGCACGGTGACGAGGGTCGCGCCGAGCATCTGCTTGGCGAATTCCTTGACCTCGTCCACCGACTTGGCGAGGCGGACGCCGCCTTTGTCGCCGGCCGAGGCTTCCTTGAACTTGCCCTTGCCGCGACCGCCGGCATGGATCTGGCTCTTCACAACCCAGAGCGGGCCGCCGAGCGTCTTCGCTGCGGCCTCGGCTTCCTCAGCCTTGAGGACCGGCACGCCCTTGGAGACGGGCACGCCGAACTCCTTGAGGACGGCTTTCGCCTGATATTCATGGATATTCATAGGATGCTCCCGAACCCCTGATGGTGAAATTGAAATTCACGCCGTTTTCTCTGAACTGGCATACCGTATACCAAGTATGCGATGTTTCAAGAGTGGCGTCATTCCGCGTGACGGACGCGACTGGCTGGGTGGGTTCGTCGCAGTGATTGCCAATCACGTCAAATGCAAAACCGGCACCCCAGGGGTGCCGGTTCAGGTCAGTCGTTGGTTAGCCGAGCAGGTCGGGCGCGA
>JAPLPC010000655.1:2087-8889 GCA_026400425.1 Hyphomicrobiales bacterium
TTGTCGAAGCCTTCCTTGTCCTTGCCGACGAGCTCGATCTCGACAATGCGCTCGACGCCCTTGGCGCCGATCACGACGGGCACGCCGACATACATGTCCTTGACGCCGTATTCACCGTTGAGGTGCACGGCGCAGGGCAGCACGCGCTTCTTGTCCTTGAGATAGCTCTCGGCCATGGCGATCGCCGAGGCGGCCGGGGCGTAGAAGGCCGAGCCGGTCTTCAGGAGGTTGACGATCTCGGCGCCGCCGTTGCGGGTGCGGTCGACGATCTCGTCGATGCGGGCCTGCGAGGTCCAGCCCATCTTGACCAGATCGGGCAGCGGGATGCCGGCGACGGTTGAATATTTCACCAGCGGTACCATGGTGTCGCCGTGGCCACCGAGCACGAAGGCGGTGACGTCCTCGACCGAGACATTGAACTCATCGGCCAGGAAGTAGCGAAATCGCGCACTGTCCAGCACGCCCGCCATCCCCACCACCTTATTCGCCGGCAGGCCGCAGGCCTTCTGCAGCGCCCACACCATCGCGTCGAGCGGGTTGGTGATGCAGATCACGAATGCGTTGGGGGCATATTTCTTGATGCCGGCGCCCACCTGCTCCATCACCTTCAGGTTGATCGAGAGCAGGTCGTCGCGGCTCATGCCGGGCTTGCGCGGCACGCCGGCGGTGACGATGATGACGTCGGAACCTTCGATGGCTTCGTAAGAGTTGGCGCCCGACATCTTGGCGTCGAAGCCGTCAACCGGCGAGGACTGCGCCAGATCCAGCGACTTGCCCTGCGGGACGCCTTCGGCGATGTCGAACATCACCACATCGCCGAGCTCTTTCAGGCCGACCAGGTGAGCCAGCGTTCCGCCGATCTGACCGGAGCCGATCAATGCAATCTTCTTGCGTGCCATTGAGAGTAATCCTTACACGGAATTGAGTAAAAATAAGCGTTCGGTCGTTACCGACCCTCCATCGCCTAGCGAGTCGGCAGGCCTTGATCAAGTCAAGCTAAAGACTAAGAAAGGCGGCAGTAAGGAGTATAGTGGTAGCCTCCGGGTAGCGACGAAGCAATCCAGTTCTTTGTGCGCATGCCGCCTTCTGGATTGCTTCGCTGCGCTCGCAATGACGATCGAGAGGTTCTAGCCTAAGTCTCCACCAGTCCCGTCGTCGATCCCGATGCCGTCGAGTCGCTCCGCCCGTGCGGGAGCGCCAGATAGGTCTCCGAGCCCATCTCGAACAGGCGTGACGCCGTGCGCACGAACTCGAACTTCTCAGTGCCCTGATCGGCCGAATACAGCTCCGACGGTTCGGCCGCTGCGGTCGCCATCAGCTTGACCGCGTTGTCATACAACGTATCGATCAGCGAGATGAATCGCTTGGCTTCATTGCGATTGGCTTCCACCATCAGCGGTACGTGCTCGATGAACAGCGTATGATACTCATGCGCAAGCTTGAGATAGTCGGATGCACCGAGCGGCTTTTCGCACAAGTCGCTGAACGTGAACCGCGCCACGCCCTGCGCCTCGAGCGGCACATGCAGCTTGCGGCCCTTGACCACGAGTTCGCGCGACTTGCCTTGCGCGCCGCCGGTCAGCTTGGTGAAGGCGGCATCGAGCGCCGCCTGCGCGCCGGCGTCGTCCGGCACCAGCCATGACGTCACGCCGACCAGCTTTTCCATCCGGAAGTCGGTGCGCGAGTCGAGCTTGCGCACGTCCATATGGTCTTCGATCTGCTTGATGAAGGGCAGGAACAGCGCGCGGTTGAGGCCGCCTTTATAGAGGTTGACGGGTTCGACATTCGACGTCGCGACCACCACCGTGCCGAGTTCGAACAGCCGCGCAAACAGCCGGCCGAGGATCATCGCGTCGGCGATATCGGTGACGTGAAACTCGTCGAAGCATAGCAGCCAGGCTTCCTCGAAGATCGAATTTGCCGTCAGCGCCATGACGTCGCTGCTGTCGGCGATCGCGCCGCTTGCGATCTTCCGGCGGAAATCGTAGATCCGCTCATGGGTATCGGCCATGAATTCATGGAAATGTGCGCGACGCTTGTGCGCGACCGAACTGCTCTCGAAGAACAGGTCCATCAGCATCGTCTTGCCGCGGCCGACCTCGCCATGAACGTAAAGCCCGTTCGGCGGCTGCGCGTCCTTGTCCCCGCGGAACAGCCGGCCAAAAAGGCCCTTTTTGCGCGGCGGCTCATACGTCGCGAGCCTGGCGTCAAGCGCGGCGATAGCTTCGACGGCCTCCGCCTGCGCCGGATCGGCTTCGATGGTGCCGGCGGCGACGAGAGCTTCGTAATGTTCGCGGAAGGATGTGGGGCTGGCAGACATGGGCGCCTAACGGCCCCATGCGAGGCGAAAATGCAAGACGGGATTCGGGGAGGGAGTTATGCGGCTCGCGGCGGCGCTCCGCTCATCCCTCCCTCAAGCGGCGCAGCCGCGCAGTGGGAGGGGTGGATCGAGGCGAGCGTTCAGCGAGCCTAGACGGGTGGGGTTCTTGCCACAAACGCCGACGTCATGTGGGGCACCCCCACCCCGGCCTGCGGCCGACCCTCCCGACGAGAGGGAGGGTTATCCAAGCCGCAGCTACGCCGCCCTCACCCGCGCTCCCAGCTCATACGAATTCTCGACCAGATACGGCCCGCCGCCGGTGGACGCCCGGGATGAGAACAGCACGAACTGTTCGGCAGTATAGGCCTGGGTCGGAAAATAGCCGCGCACCGAGAGATAATCCGCGACGTCGCGACACGACGCCTCGCGGAGCCGGGCCAGCGTCACGTGCGGGGTGAATTTGCGGCCCTCCGGCTCAAGGCCACAGCGACGGACCAGCCGTTCCAGCTCGGCCTGCAGTTCCAGCAGCGGCTTGCTCGGCTCCACCGAGGCAACAATGGCGCGCGGCTTGTTGCCGCCGAAACTCGACAGTCCGCGAATCTCGACCTTGAAAGGCTTGCGCTCGATGCGTGACATCAGATGCGCGATCTCGTTGGCGGAGACGCCGTCGATATCACCCATGAAACGGAGCGTGACGTGATAATTGTCGGGATCGATCCAGCGCGCGCCTGGCAGGCCGCCACGCAAATGGGCCAATCGCTGGCCGATTTCGGCTGGGATCTCCAGTCCGGCGAATAGACGCGGCATTGTCAGCTCCTTTTTGTCGGGGCGCGATTTTCGCCGAAAGGTGCTGGTTGCATCATGTGCTGACGCATGGCGCACCGCTCGGCGAAAATCATGCCCGAACAAACGAGCCGGTGAGTCGCAACCTGACGAATCACCGATCTGTATTTTGTATCCGAGTTATGTGACTCTGCGAAGCACAGCCTTTGCGCAGTCCGTGATTCCGAATAACTCAGTTGTGGAACGAGTATAGCTCTGCTCCGCCCGTCCTATGAAACAAGCACTTTGCTCAGTTCTTCGGCGGCAGCGAGACCACGAAAGCTTCCACCGTCGGCAGAATTCTTTTCACCACGACATCGACGCCCTCGGCCGTCGGATGCATGCCGTCGGGCAGGTTGAGTTTGCTGTCGCCCGCGACGCCGTCGAGGAAGAACGGATACAGGGGGACGTCGAACTGCTTGGCGAGATCCGGATAGATCGCATTGAATCTGTCCGCATAGTCCTTGCCGTAATTCGGTGGCGCCAGCATGCCGCAGAGCAGGACCTTGATGCCGCGCGCCTGCAATCGCTTGATGATCTCGGTCAGGGCTTCGCGCGGTATTTTCGGATCGACGCCGCGCAGGGCATCATTGGCACCGAGCTCGAGGATGACACCCTGGGTGCCATCGGGCACCGACCAGTCCAGCCGACCAAGCCCGCCCGAAGTGGTATCGCCGGACACGCCGGCATTGGCGATATCGACCGCGATGCCCTTGTCGGTCAGCGCCTTCTGCAACCGGATTGGGAACGCCGCCGCGGCGGGTAGATTGTAGCCGGCGCTCAGCGAATCCCCGAGCACCACCAGTTTTACCGGGGCCAGCGCAAACGCCGGAGCCTGCGGCAACATGGCGAGACATCCAGCAACAAACAGGCACATAAACCTGCGAAGCCACCCCTCGTCCGCCGAAAAAGAAGGGCCATATGAGACCGCTATGGACAAACGCATTCAGACCTCACCGTCGATCGGCACGTCGCCGGACACCATTTCCATCTCGAACCTCAACCTGTCGCTCGGCACCGGTGCCGCGCGGGTGCATATCCTGAAAGATATCAGCCTGCGGGTCGGTTCGGGCGAAGCGATCGGGTTGATCGGTCCGTCGGGCTCCGGCAAATCCACGCTTCTGATGGTGATGGCGGGGCTGGAGCGGCCTGACTCAGGTCAGGTGGTGGTCAATGGCACCGCTTTCAATGATCTCGACGAGGACGGATTGGCGCGCTTCCGCGGCCGTCACGTCGGCATCGTGTTCCAGTCCTTCCATCTGATCCCCACGATGACGGCATTGGAGAATGTCGCCGTGCCGCTGGAGCTCGCAGGCCACGCCGATCCCAGCGGTCGTGCGGCCAGGGAGCTCGAAGCGGTCGGCCTCGGGGCCCGCCTGCATCACTATCCGCGCCAGCTCTCCGGTGGCGAGCAGCAGCGCGTGGCGCTGGCGCGCGCACTCGCGCCCGATCCGGCGATCCTCGTCGCCGACGAACCGACCGGCAATCTCGACGAGAACACCGGCAGCCAGATCGTCGATCTGCTGTTCGCGCAGCATGCCGAACGCGGCATGACCCTGGTGCTGGTCACGCATGATCACGCGCTGGCCGAGCGCTGCGATCGCATGGTTCGGTTGCGCTCCGGTCATATCGAGACCGCGTGATGGCCGTCATCACGGACAACGCCGCGCCGACGCGCGGTCCATCGCTCGCCTTGCGCTATGCGCTCCGCGAAATGCGCGGCGGCCTCAGCGGCTTCTACGTCTTCATCGCCTGTATCGCGCTCGGCGTGTTGGCCATTGCCGGCGTCGGTTCGGTGGCTGCGAGTCTGAGCGATGGTCTCGCCCGCGAGGGCCGCACGCTGCTCGGCGGCGATGTCGCCTTCTCGCTGATGCAGCGCGAGGCGAAGCCCGACGAAATCGCGTTTCTGCGCCAGCGCGGCGACGTCTCGGTGGCCGCCTCGCTGCGCGGCATGGTGCGCGCATCCGATGGCAATCTGGCGCTGGTCGAAATGAAGGCAGTGGATGCCGCCTATCCGTTGCTCGGCCGATTGAAGCTGTCGCCCGAGATAGCGGTCGGCGACCTGCTCGCCGAGCGCGACGGCGCCTTCGGTGCCGCGACCGACACGACGCTGCTGGCACGCCTGGGCCTCAAGCTCGGCGACCGCGTCACCGTTGGCAGCGCCACCTTCCAGATCCGCAGCGTGGTCGAGTCCGAGCCTGACAAGCTCGCCGGTGGCGTCGGCTTCGCGCCGCGCTTCCTGATCAGCGAGAATGCCTTGCGGGCCACCGCCTTGCTGCAGCCCGGCAGTCTGGTGCGTTGGATCTACCGCATTCGTCTGCCGGACAGCAGCGATCGCGCTGCCACGGTGCTGGTCGATGATGCCCGCAGCCAGTTGCCGCAGGCCGGCTGGGAAATCCGTTCGCGCGACAATGCGTCGCCGCAACTGGAGCGCTCGATCACCCGCTTCACCCAGTTTCTCACGCTGGTCGGCCTCGCTGCGCTGCTGGTCGGCGGCGTCGGCGTCGCCAATGCGGTGAAGAGCCATATCGACCGTCGCCGTGAAGTGATCGCCGCGCTGAAGGCGCTCGGCGCCACCGGCCGCGACGTGTTCGCGATGTATCTCACCCAGGTGATGGTGCTGGCGGTGATCGGTTCATTGATCGGCCTGGCGCTCGGTGCGGCGCTGCCGTTCGCGATCGTCGGTTTGCTCGGCAATCTGTTGCCGCTTCCGGTGGTGCCGGCGCTGCATCCCGGCGCCCTGGCGCTGTCGCTGCTTTATGGCCTGCTCACCGCGCTCGCTTTCGGGCTGTGGCCGCTGGCGCGCGTGCATGACGTGCCTGTCGCCGCGCTGTTCCGCGACGCCGCCCACACCGAATCGCGGCGACCGCAGACCCGCTATCTCGTCTGGATGGCTCTGGTGGTAGCCGTTCTCGTCGCCGTCGTGATCGGGCTTGCCTACGACAAGCGCGTCGCGGCGATCTTCGTGGTGGTATCCATCCTGGTGTTCGGCCCGTTGCGGGGCATCGCCGCCATGCTGCGTATGACGATGCTGCGGCTTGCCATCGCCAATATCCATCGGCCGGGTGCTTTGACGCCGTCGGTGGTGATGTCGCTCGGCCTGGGGCTCACGGTGCTCGTGACCATCACCCAGATCGACGGCAACCTGCAGCGTCAGTTCATGGCGTCGCTGCCCGAAAAGGCTCCGTCGTTCTATTTCATTGACATCCCCTCCACCGAAGCCGAGCGCTTCGGCGCTTTCCTGAAAGAGAAACAGCCGCAATCGACGGTGGAGGAGGTACCGATGCTGCGCGGCCGGATCGTCGGCGCACGCGGCGTCAAGGCAGAAGATCTCAAGCCATCGACGGATGCCGAATGGGTGCTGCAGAGCGACCGCGGCATCAGCTACACCGACGAGGTGCCGCGCGGATCCAGCGTGGTCGAGGGCGAATGGTGGCCGAAGAATTACAGTGGTCCGCCGCTGGTCTCGTTCGAGAAAAAGCTGGCCGACGGGCTCGGCCTCAAGCTTGGCGACGACGTCGTTGTCAACGTGCTCGGCCGGGATATTACCGCGAAGATCGGCAGCCTGCGCAGCGTCGACTGGCAGAGCCTGGGGATCAATTTCGTGCTGGTGTTTTCGCCGAATACGTTCCGCGGCGCGCCGCATACCCATATCGCGAC
>JAPLPC010000524.1 GCA_026400425.1 Hyphomicrobiales bacterium
GATGGTGCTGCGCGCCGGCCGTCTTGAACTGATCGGACCGCCGCAGGTGGTCTATGATCATCTCAAGAGTGCGTCCGCCGCTGCGCAAAGCCAGGTGGCATGACCATGCGCGAGACGATATTAGATCAGAAAGGCAAGCCTAGCCGCTACGATCCGCGGCGACCGGCCGTGATGGGCATTGCGGTCATCGCATTGTTTGTCGGCTTTCTGACATTGTGGGGCCTGACTGCGCCGGTCTCTGGCGCAGCGGTGGCCGAAGGCAGCCTGCAGGTCAAGGGCCAGCGTCAGTCGGTGCAGCATCCGTATGGCGGCGTGGTGCAGAAGCTCCATGTCGTCGATGGGCAGGAGGTGACAAAGGGCGAGTTGTTGATGCAGCTCACCGATCACGAGCCGAAAGCCCGCCTCGAAGTGTTGCGCGCCGAACGCATCACCTTGCTCGCACAGGAAGCCCGGTTGATCGCCGAGCGTGATCAGCAAGACGCCCCCGATTTCGCCGAGCGGCTGGCGCCTTTCCAGGGCGATACCAATGCGACGCAGGCGATGGCCAGCGAACGCGCGGTGATGACGGCGCGGCAGCGGCAATACGATACGCAGAAGAACATGCTGCAATCGAGAATCGCGCAGCTCACCGAACAGACATCCGGGCTGCAGGCACAGATCGACGGTCTCAAGCGACAGAGCGAACTCCTCGAAGAGGAGGCGCAAGGCGCACGCAAGCTGCTGGCATCGGGATTTACACCGAAGACGCGCGTGCTGGCGCTCGATCGCACCGCGGCGCAGCTCGATGCCGAGCGCGGATCGAAGCAGTCGGAGGCCGCATCGTTGCAGCAGGCCGTTAGCGAGGCTGAACTCGGTATCGCCAAGCTTGAGCGCGATCGGGTAACTGAGATCACAAACGAGTTGCGTCGCGTTGCGTCTGGTCTGGCTGAAAACGGCCCGAAGCTCGATGCCGCCACCGATGTGCTGAAACGCACCGCGGTCACGGCGCCGTCCGCGGGTACCATTGTCGGATTGTCTGTATTTACGGAGGGGGGCGTGATTCAGCCGGGTGCGAAGTTGATGGATATCGTGCCGCAGGACGATCCGCTGATCGTCGATGCGCGCCTGCAACTGACCGACATCGGCGACGTCCGGCGTGCGCAGCCAGCCGATGTGCGGCTCACCAGCGTTCCTCGCAACGAACGGCCGCGCATCCGCGGCGAGATCATGACCGTATCGGCGGACAAGCTGACCGACGAGAAGTCCGGCAAGGGCTATTACGCCGTCCGCGTGAAACTGAACGAGGATGACGTCAAAGCCTCGCGCGTCCCACTGCAGCCGGGGATGCCGACCGAAATCATCGTGACGACCCGGCCGCGTACACTGGTCGGCTATCTTATCGGGCCGTTGACCGACGAAATCAGCGGCGCATTCCGCGAGAAATAGAGGTTTAGCGATGGGCGCAAAGCAGCTTAACGACCACACCGCTGCACGACGTGAGCGCAATTCAGACGGCAACCAACTGGGCTCCGATGCTGTGATGTCCGGTATGGCTGCGGCAGGGATTGGTCTGGCGTTGCTTCATCAGGATATCGAACATACACGGGCGATGGCCGATCGGCTCGTAACTGACGGCAGCACGATGGACGAATCGCGTGACGCAACGACACGCGGCACGGAGTCCGAGCATCATGCGGCAATTCAGCCAGCGGTGGGCGACGGCAACGCCGTTGCACATAGCGGTCAGTCTGCCGCAGCATCAAGGACCTCGTCCAATGAGACGCCGCAGGCAGCGGCTGTCGAGCATGCGTCGATCGGCGGCGGAGATAGCGGTTCGGACATGGCCGCAGCGGAGCTATTGCCACTTCAGCAGCACGAGATGGCAATGCAGCCGGCCACCCCCGCAAATGCGGCTGCATCCAGCGGTTCCAGTAGCAGCCTCGGCCATGATCCAATATCGGACATATCGTCCGGTCTATCGGCGACGGGCGCGGGTCTGCAGCAGCATGTCAGCGAGACAGCCGCATCGGTTACGCATTCGGTGGATGCCCTGGTCAGTGGCGTGACCGAAAGCCTGTCGTCGCTGACATCGCAATCGTCGTCGTCACTTTCTGCGAACGCGATTGGCGATGCCGTGCATGCCGGCGTGCAGGCACCGCTGGCGCCTGTGTCCGACATGGTGGGCGGGATTTCCGAAACGCTGCTTGGTGCAGCCCCGGCGCCGGTGCCAATGGATCCGATCTTTCACGGCGTGTTGGGATCGGCGAATGGCCAGGGCCCATCGCAGTTCGCGCATGACGTGGTCGATACCGGCGGTCTGGCATCGGTTGCAGATGTGGCGCATAGTTTCGATCTGGGGTTTTTGGGGCAGTCCTATACCGAACTCGCGGACCACACGCTGACCGGCGCGCCCGGTATGGGCCATGGTCTGCTATAGTCGATCAGAGGGTTGAGACGGCACTCTTGCTCCGCTCGCTCTCACTCTGCCGCGATCGCGGCAGGCTTCGGTCGTTTCTTGACGCGCTTGATGGTGCCGGAGAACGAGAATAGCGGACGGTCGCCCGATTTCAAAAGACCGCGCAGAAAGATCAGCGAGCCGCCGATGCGGGTCATCTCGCCGTCGCATTCGATCAACTCGCCTTCCTTGGCTGCGTCGAGGAACTCGCAGCCGAACGACACGGTAATGCCTGGACCCTGCAGTTCGCGCGACGACATCGCGAACAGGCAGTAATCCGCAAAGGTCATGTAACAGCCGCCGTGAACATTCTTCATGCCGTTGAGATGCTTGGCCTCGACCCGGAAGGCGCAGCGGACCGATCCGTCGGCTTCGACCTTGTGCCAGAACGGGCCGGACACCGATTCGAACGAATCCGGCTTCCAGGTGGTCCAGCCGGCGAATTCCCCCTCGGTTTCGGTATAGGCATCGGCACGAAACGGCAGGGTGGCATCGGCGGGCACATTCACAGCGGGAACTCCTTGGATTGTCGGTAAAAAGTGTTAAATCCGATCCGTCCGGCGGGCGCAATCCGGCCTCCGCGCAGGGCGTTATGCAGGGCCGTTCGTGGCCCCGCGGGTATTTTCGAGCAAAGCTTGGGACATGCGGGGAACGGCCGGAATAAGGCCTTTTCCGGCTGCTCCGATCTTTCTAAGAAGAGCCTTCCCAGAGCCAAGACTCGCCGCAGAGTCACGACATCCGACGACTGGACCCCATGACCGAGCCCAAAAACGAGCCAGCGATCACTCCCGAACTCGTCGCCTCGCACGGCCTCAAGCCCGACGAGTATGAGCGCATCCTGAAGCTGATCGGACGCGAGCCGTCCTTCACCGAGCTCGGCATCTTCTCGGCGATGTGGAACGAGCATTGCTCGTACAAATCCTCGCGGCTGCATCTGAAGGGGCTGCCGACCAAGGCGCCGTGGGTGCTGCAGGGGCCGGGCGAGAACGCCGGCGTGATCGATATCGGCGACAATCAGGCCATCGTGTTCAAGATGGAGAGCCACAACCACCCGTCCTATATCGAGCCCTATCAGGGCGCGACCACCGGCGTCGGCGGTATCCTGCGCGACGTCTTCACCATGGGGGCGCGGCCGATCGCCTGTCTCAACGCGATTTCGTTCGGCGCGCCGGAGCACCCCAAAACGCGTCATCTGGTGTCGGGCGTCGTCGCCGGCATCGGCGGCTACGGCAATTCGTTCGGCGTGCCGACGGTCGGCGGCCAGACCCGCTTCCACACGCGCTATGACGGCAACAACCTCGTCAATGCGATGGCCGTCGGCCTCGCCGATGCCGACAAGATCTTCCTGGCCGCGGCATCGGGCGTGAATATGCCGATCGTCTATCTCGGCTCCAAGACGGGCCGCGACGGCATCCACGGCGCCTCGATGGCGTCGGCCGAATTCGATGACGCCTCCGAGGAGAAGCGCCCGACCGTGCAGGTCGGCGATCCCTTCGCCGAAAAACTGTTGCTGGAAGCCTGCCTGGAAATCATGGCGGCGGATTGCGTGATCGCGATCCAGGACATGGGCGCAGCCGGCCTGACCTGTTCGGCGGTCGAGATGGGCGCCAAGGGCGACCTCGGCGTCGAACTCAATCTCGACATGGTGCCGACCCGCGAAGAGGGCATGACGGCCTATGAGATGATGCTGTCGGAGAGCCAGGAGCGCATGCTCATGGTGCTGAAGCCCGAGAAGGAAAAACAGGCCGAGGCGATCTTCAAGAAGTGGGGCCTCGACTTCGCCATCGTCGGCCACACCACGCCGACGCTGCGCTTCGTCGTCAAGCATGGCGGCAAGACCATGGCCGATCTGCCAATCAAGGAACTGGGCGACGAGGCGCCGCTGTATGATCGCCCGCATGTGGCGACCCCGCCGCAAGCGGTCATTCACGCGCGCGAGGTCAACGCGCCCATGGCCGTTGCGGATGCGCTGGAGAAGCTGATCGGCACGCCCGATCTGTGCTCGAAGCGCTGGGTGTGGGAGCAGTATGACCACGTCATCGGCGGCAACACCGTGCAGCGGCCCGGCGGCGATGCCGCGGTGGTGCGCATCGAGGACGGCCCCAAGGGTATCGCGATGTCGGTCGACGTCACGCCGCGCTATTGCGAGGCCGATCCGGTCGAGGGCGGCAAGCAGGCGGTGGCCGAAGCCTGGCGCAACATCACCGCCGTCGGCGGCAAGCCGCTGGCGGTGACCGACAATCTCAATTTCGGCAATCCCGAGCGGCCGGAGATCATGGGCCAGCTGGTCGGCTGCCTGAAGGGCATCGGTGAAGCCTGCATCGCGCTGGATTTCCCGATCGTGTCCGGCAATGTCTCGCTCTACAACGAGACCAACGGCCGCGGCATTCTGCCGACCCCGTCGATCGGCGGCGTCGGTGTGCTCGATGACTTCACCAAATCCGCGACGCTGGCCTTCAAGAAAGACGGCGAAGCGATCCTGCTGATCGGTGCCACCGAAGGCTGGCTCGGGCAGTCCTGCTATCTGCGCGACATCTGCGGTCGCGAAGAGGGCGCGCCTCCGCCGGTGGATCTGGCCACCGAGAAGCGCAACGGCGACGTGGTCCGCGGCATGATCCATGCGGGCACCGCGACCGCCGTGCATGACGTCTCCGATGGCGGATTGCTGGTGGCCCTGGCCGAAATGGCGATGGCCTCCGGCATCGGCGCCAAGCTCGACGCGGCGCCGTCATCGATCGTGCCGCATGCATGGTGGTACGGCGAGGACCAGGCGCGCTACATCGTCACCGTGGCGGAAGACGACCTGCTCACCGTGCTGTCGAAGCTGAAGAGCGTCGATGTGCCCTGCATGCAGATCGGCACAACCGGTGGTCATACGGTGGCGATTGCCGGCGAGCGCGCGGTGGACATCAAGGCACTGGCACACGCCCATGAGAGCTGGCTGCCGAACTACATGAGCGGGAAGGTCGCCTAAGTTCTTCCTTGTCCCTCCCTCAAGCGGCGAAGCCGCGCAGCGGGGAGGGTGGCTGGCCGAAGGCCAGACGGGTGGGGTGCCGCCACAGGTTCGATGTCACGTGGGGCACCCCCACCCCAGCCTATCGGCGGACCCTCCCCACA
>JAPLPC010000122.1 GCA_026400425.1 Hyphomicrobiales bacterium
AGATCCTCGCGCACCAGCATGGTGGCGACCACGCGATCGGGTGCGGCTTCCACGAAAGTGACACCCATCGACACCGAAAACGGCATCGGAATGCTTTTGATCTTGTCGAGCGGCGTCATGCGGATCTCCCTTGTTTCGTCCGTCGTGGCGCGGACTGATGGCCTATGGAAACGGAGACATGCCGCCGTGACAAGTCGGCATTTCCGCGGCATAGCGATGCGATGCGCAGCTTTCCGCCCGAACGCATCGTCTGTCTGACGGAAGAAACCGTGGAGACACTGTATCTGCTCGGCGAGCAGGACCGCATCGTCGGCGTATCCGGCTATGCGGTGCGGCCGCCGCAGGTCCGGCGCGAGAAGCCGCGGGTGTCGGCGTTCATCTCCGCCGACGTGCCGAAGATTCTGGCGCTGCAGCCGGATATCGTGCTTTGTTTTTCGGACCTGCAAGCCGAGATCGCCGCAGCGCTGGTCCGTGCCGGGGTTGCCGTACATGTCTTCAATCAGCGCGACATCGCCGGAATCCTGGCGATGATCGCCACTGTGGGCGCTCTGGTCGACGCCAAAACACGGGCCGATACGCTGGTGAAGGCGCTTTCGGCGCGGCTTGCCAGCGTCAAGGATGCAGCAGAGCAGCGGCAGGTCCGGCCGCGGGTCTATTTCGAGGAATGGGACGATCCCCTCATCACGGGCATCGGCTGGGTGTCCGAACTGATCGAACTCGCCGGCGGCATCGACGCGTTTCCGGAACTGCGATCGCAGAAAGCGGCCAAGGACCGAATTGTATCGCCCGACGACGTACTGGCAGCCATGCCGGATATCATTCTCGCCTCCTGGTGCGGCAAGAAGGTTGTGCCCGACAAAATCAGGCAGCGACCGGGTTGGAGCGAGATCCCGGCGGTGCGCAACAATCGCATCATCGAGATCAAATCGCCGCTGATCTTGCAGCCGGGACCGGCGGCGCTGACGGATGGACTCGATGCGATCGTGGCGGCGCTCGCACCGTTCCAAGACTAGCTTTTTCCGTTAGCCGTTCGGATATTGCAGAGCATAGGCTTCCGTCAGTGCATCTTCGAACAACCTGCCATCGCGATAGGCCTGCAACGTCGCCGGCCGTTCGACACCTGGCAGCAAGCGCGGACACGGCTCCGGCGCACCGAGCACGGTTTTCACCGGAATGCGCTCGGCATAGATCGGCAATGCGTAATCCTCGTCATCGTCAGCGACGCCCTTGGCACGGATTTTTGCCGATGCGTCCTCGATCTCCATGGCGATAAAGGATGTCGCTTTCATTTCCTGCGCCGTCGTTGCGCGCAGGCCGGCGGTGCGATCCGGGAAAAAGCGGTCCACCATCGCGATGCCGGCGCGCTCCTTCTCGTCGGCATCGGTGACGAGATAGGCGTTTCCGAACGCCATCACCGCACGATAATCCGCCGAATGATTGAAGCCGCAGCGCGCCAGAACGAGGCTGTCTAGAAAGGCCACCGTGAGACAGACACGCTGATGCGCGGTCTGGTTCTTCAGCATGCGGCTGGCGCTCGAGCCGTGCCAGTAAAGCCTGCTGCCTTCGCGCCAGAAGAAAGTCGGCGTGCAATAAGGCTGGCCGTCGATCACATAAGAGACGTGGCACATCATCGACGCATCCAGAATGCGATGCACGGTCTCGTGGTCGTAGAAGCCACGATCATGCCGCCGCTTGACGCGGTTGCGTCCCGTGAGCGGATAGGTCGGCTTGCCGTGATCTTCTGTGTTCGGTTCGGGCGTACTCACAGCAATTCCTCAAAGTTAGACGACACGGATTGGTGCGTTCGAATTGGTTGTAGTCGCCGGATTGGCCTGCGATAGTGCCAATTCTATGCGAAAAAATCCGACCAATTCCCGCGCCTCAAACACGGTCTTCACCGGCCCGCACACATTGCCGCTCGATGTCGATGGGCCGCATATCGACAAATCCGCTTCCGCACCGGATCGCCTGTATCAGGCGCTTCGCCATGCCATCACGTCAGGCATGGTGAAGCCGAGCGAGGCCTTGCCGCCGTCGCGGCATCTGGCCGAACAGAGCGGGTTCCGCCGCAATGCCGTCACTGAGGCTTACGAACGCCTGATCGCGGACGGGTTTGCCGTGGCGCGCATCGGCTCCGGCACTTTCGTGGCGGAACGCATCCCTTCGGCGATCGCGGTCAAGGCGCCGAAACGCATCGTCATCGCCGAGCCGCAGCGCGGCACGCTGGCGCTCGGCTGCACCGATATAGACGAGACCGCGCTGCGCCGGTTTCGCGCGTTTCTCGGCCGCCGGATGCGCGCCTTCAGCAGCGAGCATCTGCATTACGGCGATCCGCGCGGCAGCTTCGAATTGCGCGTCGCCATCGCCAATCACCTGCTCTCGGCACGCGGCCTGCGCTGCGATCCCGATCAGATCATGCTGACCTCGGGCACCCAACACGGCTTACGCATCGTGCTGTCTGCCATTCTCAAGCCGGGCGAACAGGTCTGGGTCGAGGACCCCGGCTACCCTGCCGCGCAAAAATCCATCGCACATTATGGCGGCCAGCCGGTGTCGGTGCCGGTGGACGACCACGGCATGATCGTCGCCATGGGTCGCGCCGCCGCGCCCCGCGCGCGCGCCGCTTACGTTACGCCATCACATCAATTCCCGCTTGGTGTGCAGATGACGATGCCGCGGCGGCTGGAATTGCTGGATTGGGCGCACGAGGCTGATGCATTCGTGTTCGAAGACGATTACGACAGCGAATTCCGTTACGACGGCGCGCCGCTGCTATCGCTTGCCGGCATCGATCACCTCCGTCGCGTGGTCTATATGGGCACGTTTGCCAAAACGCTGTTTCCCGGCCTGCGCATCGGCTACTGCGCGCTGCCTGAAAGTCTCATCGGCCCCGTTGCCGCCGCGCGTGCCGCCATGGACCGTTTTCCCGCCACACTGATGGAAGGCGCCATTGCTGACATGCTGAACTCCGGCGCCTTTGCTGCCAACCTGCGCAGGATGCGCGGCTGCTATCGCGACGCCCGCGACGCATTGGCGCACACATTGACGCAAGCTTCCGATGGGCAGCTTACGGTGCCCATCCCGTCGCAGGGTCTGCATCTGGTCGCCAAATTCGCCACGGCGACGCCGCTACAGATTGCGGCCGATGCGCAAATATCGGCAGGCGCCGAGGGCTGGCTGCTGGCCGATACCTATCTGCGCGCGCGTCCCGCAGCCGGTTTCGTACTCGGCTTTTCCGGCCATCCCATCCACAAACTAGTTGCCGCCGCCGAAACCCTGGCAAAGGCCTCAACGGACCAATTACGCCTTTACCGAAACGCAAAGACAAGCCGCGCCTTGGAACCGTCGCCAAGGGATCGTAATTAGGGGAACGGTCGCGCGCTTTCAGAATCGGCGCCGCGTCCGTAGATTGATCAACCATCGGCCCCTCACGGAGACCTCATGTCCGGCAATCGCAACGTGCTCTTCCTCATCATCGGCGCGCTCATCGTCGGCATCGGCGTTCTCGGCTACAATCTCTATCAGGAGAAGAAGGAGCCGGAGGGCCTGCAGATCAATCTCGGGCCGAGCGGCGTCAAGGTGCAGAACAAATAACGGATCGATCGATGCGCAAGGCCTTTGCACTCGGCATTCTCACTGTCGGCATTCTTGCCGTCGTCACCATCGCCTCGCCGGCCTTTGCCGTCGATCAGGTGTCGCGTGAGGAAGATATCGTCGATTTGCGCCTGGGCCAGCGCATCTGGGTCGATGACGGCTCCTGCCCCACCGGCCAGATCAAGGAAGTGACGGGCGCAACGCTCGCTGCAGGCGGCGGCGTCGCGCGGGTCATCAAATGCGTGCCCCGCGGCGGCACGCGAGTCCGGTAAGTGCAGCGTCAGCACTGACATAAGTCAGTGCGCGACACGCAATCGGCGATGTGACGACGGCTGCCCGCCGCCTCGATCCCTCTCGCTCATCAGAGTTTTTTTGCGACCACCGGTTCCGGTTGGTCACTGCGACGTCACGCCCGAGTCACACGCGCTTAACCTAAACCCGCTCTAAGCGAGGCTTGGCGCCACGGAATGCAACTATTTCAGGCAGCTGTGCGTTTGTGCTGCACTGGGGATAGAGGACGCTGCCGTGAAAACCGATTCCGGTCACATAGACGCCAAACAAATCATCGTCCGCGCCGTTGATCCACCTCTGCCGAATGTGATCGATCACGACAATGCGGGCGCAGGTTCGCCGACGCTGCAGCGGCTGCGTGACAATGAATGCTCGCAGCAGCAACTGGTGAGACTGGTCGGCTATCGCGGCCCTGTGACCGATTTGACCGCATGGGATCGCCAGCGCCGCCTGCAGGCGGCACTGCAGGGCGCCAGCTGACCATCACTTGATGAAGTCGCCGCACTTCTCGATGGCGGTATCGGCCTGCCCCCACGGCATGATCGGTACCGACGACGTGGAGTTTTTCGGCGAGCCTTCGATAATTCGGTCGGAATAGACCATATAGACCAAGACGTTTCGCTTGGCGTCGCAGCCGCGCACGATCTGCATCTTCTTGAAGAACAGCGAGCGGCGCTGCCGGAACATGTCCTCGCCCTGATCGCTCTTGTTCTTGAACTTGATCGGGCCGATCTGCCGGCATGCCAGCGAGATGTCGGAGACTTCCTCCGCCAGCCCCAGCCAGCCCTTGAAGCCGCCTTTCTCGGGCACGGTGAAGTGACAGGCCACGCCCTCGACCTCGGGGTCATCGACTCCGTAGGTGGCAAGCTTGTCGTTCGGGCTCAGCCATTTGAACACGGTGGAGCGGCGGAAAATCAGATCGGGCTCATCTGCCGCATGCGCGACACTGGCCGTGCCGATCGCGACGGCGACCAGCGCATGCGCGCCATGGCGCAACCAACCAAAGCGAAAGTTCGAACCCAACAGCGACATTCAACTCTCCGTGTTTCACATTGCCTATGTAGCGCTTACGCCGCGCGGCGGAAGACCACAGGCGGTCGCGTTAATCCAATGTGAGTGTTTTTTGTTAGGTTCATTCGGAAGTCTGCAGCGGCGCGATTCGCGCCACCGGTGAACGCCTTTTGCGTCCGCGACACTAAATCTGAGCATGACGTGGTCCAAAACCGGAGTTTGCCTTCCGGTGTCATGCTCTAAACCCATTGAACGGATTCGAGGACACAGCGTGACGGTTTTTCAGTTTTCACGGAGCCCCGCCCGCAAGCGCATGTTCTTGAGCGGTACGTCTGTGTCCAGTCGCGCATGGTCGCTGCGTCAGCTGTTGCAGGCGGTATGTGTCGCCGGATTCACCTTCGGTGTTGCCGCACCCGCGCAGGCCGTGTTCTGGATTGACGAAGACCCGATGCGGCCGAACATGATGGCGCCGATGCCGCCGCCGGTGCCGCCGCACGTCCGCCACGAAAACCGGCTCAAGCAGCAAGGCGCCGCTTTGGAAAAGCAGGCGAAAGCGCATGCCAAGCCAGTCGGCCCGCTGGTGATCGCGATCTCCATCGACAAACAGACGATGCGGGTGTTCGATGCCAACGGCTTGTTCGCCGAGAGCAAGGTGTCCACCGGGATGAAGGGCCACGAAACGCCGACCGGCGTGTTCAGCATCATCCAAAAGAACAAGTGGCATAAGTCGAACATCTACAGCAACGCGCCGATGCCCTATATGCAGCGGGTGACGTGGTCGGGCATCGCGCTGCATGCCGGTGCCCTCCCCGGCTATCCGGCCTCGCATGGCTGCATCCGCTTGCCGATGGCGTTCGCAACCAAGCTGTGGAGCTGGACCCGGATGGGTGCGCGCGTGATCATCACCCCAAGCGAAATTTCGCCGGCCGAGTTTGCACACCCGCAACTGATCGCGCAGAAGACGGTGCCGATGGCGACGGCACCGAAGCTGGAGCAGCCGTCGGCAACGAAGCCCGACGCGAACAAATCCACCGAGGCGAAACCGGGTGATCTCGGCCTCAAGCCCGTGATCTCCGGCGAACGCAGCAAGACCGTCACCGCCGATGCCACCAATGCGATCGGCGTCGCGGGCAATCCGGTGCTGTCCGATGCGAGTTCGGCGATGGCGCAGATGTCCGAAGCCAGCCCCGACACCGCCAAACTGGCCAGCGACAAGGCCGATGACGTCAAGATCGACGGCAACAAAGCCGACGCGACCGCGAGCGTAACTCGTCAGGACGTCGATGCCGCTGGGGCGACAACTGCCGAAGCGCCGGAGCCTGCAAAGGACGCCTCCCGCCCGGCAGATGCGGTCAAGCTCGATGCAAAGTCCGACTCGAAGGCCGCGACAGCCAAGATCGATGCGATTGATATCCCGCCGCCGCCGGATGCGGCGCCGAAGCGCAACGGGCAGATCGCGGTTCTGATCAGCGGCAAGGACGGCAAGATGTATGTGCGGCAGAATTTTTCGCCCCTGTTCGAGACCGACATCGCCATCAAGCCCAGTGACCGCCCGCTCGGCACCCATGTGTTTACGGCACGCATCGACAAGGACGAGGCGAACAGCATTCACTGGAGCGCGGTTTCGCTGCCGGCCGCGCCGCATCGCACAGCCGCCGCGGGCCGCAAGCAGGCTGCCACAACCGAGGTGCCGCCACTGCCCGGCAGTGCTGCCGAGGCGCTCGACCGCATCACCATTCCGGAAGACGCCATGGCGCAGATTGCCGACGCGATCGCGACCGGCGGCTCCATCATCGTCTCCGACCAGAGCATCAAGGCCGGCGGCGAAACCGGCCAGGGCACTGAATTCGTGGTGCCGATGCGCTAGTTGACGTTGGGAGTGGGCGGGATCACCCTGCCCGTATACGACCAACGAGGCCCGCCATGATGAAGCCGACCATGAACCGGAGACATCTGCTGACAACATTGCTCGGCGCCGTGGCCGCAACCGCGACGATGTCGCGCGCGGGCGCGCAGACCAGCCGGATGACCGCCTATGGCTTCTCGTTTCCGGGCCTGAAGGGCGGTGACATCAAGCTAGCCGATCATGCCGGCAAACCGATCCTGGTGGTGAACACCGCCTCGCAATGCGGCTACACGCCGCAATATGCGGGGCTGCAGGAGCTATGGAGCGAATTCCGCGCGCGCGGCCTGATGATCATCGGTGTCCCCTCCAACGACTTCGGCAATCAAGAGCCCGGCGGCCCGCACGAAATCGACGACATCGCCCATGGCCGCTTCGGCATCGGGTTCCCGATCGCCGCCAAGACCGTCGTCAAAGGTCCGAACGCGCACCCGTTCTACAAATGGGCTGCAGAGGCCCGCCCGCGCGATCTGCCGCGCTGGAATTTTCACAAATATCTGGTCGGGCGGGACGGCTATCTCGTGGATGCGTTCGGCTCCGAAATGGAGCCGATGGATACGCGGGTAAAGACCGCGGTGGCGCGCTCGCTGACGGTGGTGTGAGGCCGGCATCGACGATGATGATTCCCTCCACGGAGCGAAGCGAATGGGGAGGGTCCGCCGATAGGCGGGGGTGGGGTCTCTCCCCGCGATAGGACGGAGCGTGAGGCTCCCCACCCGTCTCGACTGCTACGCGAAGCAAAGCTTCGCTTAAGCAGTCGAACCACCCTCCCCACGGCGCGGCTTCGCCGCTTGGGGGAGGGAAAAATCAAGCCGCCACCACTTCCCTTGGCTGATAGATCGCGATGTGCTGGCAATGCGCGACCGGCGTCACGCCATTGGCGACGATCAGCGCATCCAGTTCGACGAAGCGGTGGCCTTTCTTCTCATAATTGCCGGTCACCTTGGCCCGCGCCACCAGTTCGTCATCGATGGAAGCTGTCGCCAGCAGCTGCATGCGGCTGCCGACGTGTATCCAGGGGCCGAGAACGGCGTTGTCTACCAGAACCTTGTTCATGATCCGCTGCAGCACGCCGGGATGCACCAGACCCTCGCGAAGATACATGTCCTCGGTTTCGCGGACCTCACCGAGATATTCCGCAAGCCCGTCCTCCGGCCATACGCGTGGCGCCGTACCTAGCCATTTGTCCTGCTGATAGGAATCGGCATTGACCGGCAGGCGTTTTTCAACCGCCGGCGTATCCGGATACTCATACAGCGCAGGAACGACGGGGAATGCCCCCAGCGACGCCGAGCCGGTGGCGCGGACATCGCCGCCTTGACCGACCACGGCCAGCGTCAGTCCCTCGCCGATCTGTTCCGCCGTCACGTCAACGGTCTCGCCGTCATAGACCGGCTTGGTGAAACGGGCCTCGATCAGCCCACGTTCCAGAAACTCCCGGCCCCAATGCGCAACCGCTGGATGCACCATATAGGCCAGCACATCCACCCCCGGCACCAACCCGCCCGAAAAGCCGAATTTCTTCGCTACGGTGTCGTCATGCATCTTGTTTTCGGACTGTTTAGCCGTGTTGTAGGCCTCGACCCGATAGGGCCCGATCCGCTCTGTCATGTTCCCTCCAATGCTCGCGAAGATTGGTATTCGCTTTCAGGAGATGATACCCCTCACCCCGCGCGAGGCAAGGCGAGGCAGCGGGAACCGCATCCCGCCCACGCCACCCGGACCCGGCGAAAACGACTGACGTTCTCACCGGCGTTGTGACATCGACGACAACACAGGCATCCTTTGACGACCCGCATCTATATCGACGCTGACGCATGCCCGGTGAAGGACGAGATCTACCGCGTCGCTGCGCGCTTCAACCTGCCCGTCAGCGTGGTGGCGGGAACCTGGTTGCGCGTGCCGCAGGATCCGATGATCGAATGTATCGCGGCAGGCTCTGGCATGGACGCTGCCGACGACTGGATCGCCGAACGCGCCGTCAAAGGCGACGTGGTGATCACCGCGGATATCCCGCTGGCGAGCCGCTGTGTCAAAGCAGGTGCTTCCGTGATCGCGCCGAACGGGAAACCGTTCTCGGAAGAATCCATCGGCATGACGCTGGCGGTGCGCAACCTGATGACCGATCTGCGCTCTTCCGGCGAAGTCACCGGCGGCCCGAAATCCTACTCGCCGCGCGACCGCTCGGCATTCCTGTCGGCCTTGGATCAAACCATCCGCCGTATCCAGCGCGACCCGGCCTTTGCGCCCGCGCCGAAACAAAGTTGAACTGAATTCATGGCTCCTCCGCTCATCCAGCTCAAAGACATCTTCCTGACCTTCGGCGGCACGCCGCTGTTGAACGGCGTCGAACTCTCGGTGTCACAAGGCGAACGCGTCTGTCTGATCGGCCGCAACGGCTCCGGCAAATCGACGCTGCTCAAGATCGTCGCGGGGATCGTCGACAACGACAAAGGCAGCCGCTTCGTGCAGCCCGGCGCCACCGTGCAGTATCTGCCGCAGGAGCCGGACTTTTCCGGCTTCGCAACCACGTTGGCTTATGTCGAAGCCGGCATGACCGATGGCGACAACATCTATCAGGCGCAGTATCTGCTCGAACAACTCGGCCTTACCGGCCAGGAGAACCCGGAAAACCTCTCCGGCGGTGAAGCGCGCCGCACCGCGCTGGCCCGCGTGCTGGCGCCCGAGCCCTACATCCTGCTGCTCGACGAGCCGACCAATCATCTCGATCTCACCACCATCGAATGGCTCGAAGGCGAACTGGCGTCGCGGCGCTGCGCGCTGGTGCTGATCAGTCATGACCGCCGCTTTCTCAGCAATCTGTCGCGCTCCACCGCGTGGCTCGATCGCGGCCAGATCCGCCAGATCGATCGCGGCTTCTCGGCCTTCGAGGAATGGCGCGACGACGTGCTGGCGGAAGAAGAGCGCGACCAGCACAAGCTCGACCGCAAGATCGTCAATGAAGAACACTGGCTGCGTCACGGCGTCTCCGGCCGCCGCAAGCGCAACGTCAAGCGCCTCGCCGGCCTGCATGAGCTGCGCGCGGAACGCCGCGATTATCGCGGCGCAGCCGGCAATGCCAACCTCGCCGCCGCCGAGGCCGAGAAATCCGGCAAGCTGATCTTTGAAGCCAAGAACATCTCGCGCACCTATGGCGATCGCAAGATCGTCGACGACTTCTCGATCCGTGTGCAGCGTGGCGACCGCATCGGCGTGGTCGGCCCGAACGGCGCCGGCAAGACCACGATGATCAACATGCTGACCGGCACCGAGCCGCCTGACTCGGGCACCGTGCGGTTCGGCGCCAATATCGAAATGGCGACGCTGGACCAGCACCGCGAAAGCCTCAATCCGAAGACCACGCTGGCGGAAGCCCTGACCGGCGGTCGCGGCGACCATGTGATGGTCAATGGCCAGCCCAAGCATGTGGTCGGCTACATGAAAGACTTCCTGTTCGGCCAGGAGCAGATGCGCACGCCGCTGGAAGTTCTGTCCGGCGGTGAACGCGGGCGGTTGATGCTGGCGCGCGCGCTGGCGAAGCCTTCCAACGTGCTGGTCTTGGACGAACCGACCAACGATCTCGATCTCGAAACCCTCGACGTGCTCGAGGAAATGCTCAGCGACTATCCAGGCACCGTGATCCTGATCAGCCATGACCGCGACTTTCTCGATCGCGTGGTGACCTCGGTGATAGTGCCGGAGGGTAACGGCAAGTGGCAGGAATATGCGGGCGGCTATACCGACATGCTGGCGCAGCGCGGCGCCGACCTGAAACGCGAAGCGAAGGCGGTGATCGCGGAGACTGCGAAGAGCAATGGCAGTTCGGGATCATCGAAGCCAGCCACGAAGCGCAAGATGAATTTCAAGGAAAAGCATGCGCTGGAAACGCTGCCGAAACTGATGGACAACCTGCGCTCCGAGATCGCCAAGCAGCAGCGGCATCTCGACGATCCAAAGCTCTATACGAAGGATCGCAAGAAATTCGACACCGCGACCGCGGCGCTGTCGAAGGCGCAGAAGGAATTGCAGGACTCGGAAGAACAATGGCTGGAGCTGGAAATGCTTCGCGAAGAGATCGAGAATGCGTAACTCCGTCATTGCGAGCGAAGCGAAGCAATCCAGAAAGCCAAAGAACTGGATTGCTTCGTCGATTTGCTCCTCGCAATGACGGCTGAGAGGACGGAGCTAAACCGATGACCACCACCCTCGCCGCCAAAATTGCCCGTGACTACGGCACGCCTGCCCTCGTCATCGACATGGACCGTGTCGCGGCGAACATCGCGCGCATCCAGAAGATTTGCGACGAGGCCGGCGTGGCCAACCGACCGCATATCAAGACGCATAAGAGCCCCGTCATCGCGCAGATGCAGATCGACGCCGGCGCCCGTGGCATCACCTGCCAGAAGCTCGGCGAGGCCGAGATCATGGCCGATGCGGGGATCACCGACATTCTGATCAGCTATAACCTGCTCGGCGACGAGAAGATGGCCCGCCTCGGCGCGCTGCAGGCCAAGGCCACCATCACTGTCGCCGCCGACAATTCGGTCGTGCTTGCCGATCTGCCGAAAGCCGCCGCGATCTCCGGCCGTGACGTCCATGTCGTGATCGAATGCGACACCGGCCGCAAGCGCGCCGGTGTCGAAACGCCTGCGGAAGCGATCGCGCTGGCGCGTGAAATCCAGGCTGCAAAAGGTCTGAAATTTGCGGGCTTCATGCTCTATCCGACCGAGACTGGCTGGGCGGATGCACAGAAATTCTACGATGAGGCACTGGCCGGCGTACGCGCGCTCGGCCTGGAGCCGACCATCGTCTCCACCGGAGGCACGCCGAATCTGCACAATGTCGGCAAGCTCAAAGGCGCCACCGA
>JAPLPC010000500.1 GCA_026400425.1 Hyphomicrobiales bacterium
CCACGGCGATCGCGCTCATGGTGATCAGCGGCGGGCCGGTGAGGCGCGCGAACACCAGCGCCAGCGGCGCGGGCGATTGCGCCAGGGTCGCGGGCGGCACCGCAATGACGGCGATCCACACCACCAGCGCATAGATCAGCGCGGTGAGGCCGAGGGTGATGAACAGCGCGCGCGGCAGCGTACGGTTGGGCTGCTGCATTTCCTCGGACACGTTGACGAGATGCTCGAAGCCGATGAAGGCGAACACCGCGATCAGCGAGGTGCCGGCAAGCCCGCTCCAGGCCGCGACGTCGCTGGCCGCCGGCCATAGGTCCGGCCATCGGCTGATCACCTCGTCGCCGCGCGTCAGCCCGGCGGCGATGATCAGCACGAGCCCGCCGATCTCGACCACCGTCATGACACCGGCGAGCGACACCGATTGCACGGTGGCGAGGCAGCCGACCGCACCCATGGTCAGCACCACGCCGGCGATGATCCAGCCCGGCGGTAAAGGCACGAACACGCCGATATAGCCGGCACTGCCAGCGCTAATGGTGGCGGCCGACACCACCGCGGCCGCGACCACCAGCAGCCCGACGGCGAGACTGAACCAGTTGCGCCGGAACGCCGCCTGCACATAGGCGGCTTCGCTGGCGCTGACCGGCATGCGGGTGCCGAGTTCGGCGAAGGATGCGGCGGTGAAGGACATCACCAGTGCTGCGCCGATGAAGGCCAGCGGCGCATGCATGCCGCTGCGGCCGGCGGCGACACCGACCAGCACATAGATGCCGGCACCGATGGTGACGCCGAGACCGTAAAGCACCGCATGGGTCAGCGTCAGCGCCTTCAGCAGCCGCGGCGCGCCGGGCGCAGTGACCGTGGCGTCGGCGGGCTGAACGCTCACGACCCGTCTGCCGCGCGCGACGTGTCCGCTGTCGCGGCGCGTGGCGCGGCCGTGGCCATCAGCGCATGCGCCATCAGGTCGTGAACGTCCGTCAGCGTGTGCGCCAGCGCCCGATCGGCCGCCCAAAGCGAGGCGATCCGAGCCAGCCCGAGCAGCGGCACGGTGATCCAGTGCAGCGACCGGGCGTCGGCACCGTAACGCAGCGACGAATTCAGCAAGGCCATGGGGCGTCTCCGATCGTCATCGCGAGTGTCGCGGATCTACCAGCGCCAGCCGCTGCGGGCCGGGCCGAGCGCTTCCAGCCGCGCCCTCTGGTGCTCGTCGAGCGCCGCATAGAACTGATCGTAGCTTGGCTGCAGCAGCGCCACCGCTGCCGCGAGACCTTCGAGCCGGCGCTCCATGCGATCGAGCTGGGTGACCGTGGTGACTGCACCGGACTCGGCACAGCCGGCCGCGATGGCCTGTTTGGCCTGCAGCGAGACATCGGCCAGTTGCCGCAGCAGCAGCGCCTGGCCGTCATTGGGCTTCAACAGCCCGGTGATCCAGGCGATCCGCCATTCGACCAGGCCAATGGCGAGCGGCGAGCACAGCCGTCGCGCTCCACCGGGCCCCATCGCGCCCGGCCCGTTCAGCGCGCCGGGAATCAGCACGCTCTGCGCCAGCGCCGCCGAGGTGAACGTCATCGACAGGACGAGGATCGCAAGCAGGCGGTTGAAAACGGACATGGGTGACCTCCGGTCGGGCACCGGTCTAGCACCGCCTCCCGCAGGCCAAGTTGACCCAAATCAATTGGGATGGCCGTAACGTGACCACTCTGCACCGCCGTCATCGCGCGGCGACCACCACGGAGATTCCATGCGCAGTATTCACGTCGAACGTCACCTGACGGCCCGGATCGGCTGGCTGCGCGCCGCCGTGCTCGGCGCCAATGACGGCATCATCTCCACCGCAAGTCTGATCGTCGGCGTGGCTTCTGCCCACGCGACCACCAGCAACGTGCTGCTCACCGGCATCGCCGGGCTGGTGGCTGGCGCGATGTCGATGGCCGCAGGCGAATATGTGTCGGTGAGTTCGCAGTCCGTGGAAGCAGCGCCGGCGGAATCCGCAACGTGGATCGCTCGATTATTTGAGGCGGGTGAGGTGTGAGGATGGAGCGGCGCGCTGTTGAGACGCGGACGACGTGGATCCCCTCCCCCAAGCGAAGCGCCGTGGGGAGGGTCCGCCGATAGGCGGGGGTGGGGTCTCTCACCATGTGACGTCGGAGCTTGGGGAAGCACCCCACCCTGGCCTAAGACGGACGAATTCGTCCGTCGGACCCCCCTGCGCCGCTGCGCGGCTGGAGGGAGGGGACACTACGGGCGGAGTTGGTGGCGCTACGTCAGCGTCAATCCCGTCGCGGCTTCGAGTTCGGCCAGCGTTTGCGCGCCTGATGTCACCTTGATCGTGGTCATGCCGAGATCGCGGGCGGGCTTCAGGTTGACGCCGAGATCGTCGAGATAGACGCACGCCTTGGGATCGACGCCGAGATGGTCGGTCATCAGCGTGTAGATGCGCGGATCGGGTTTGCGAAGGCCGATCTTGGCGCTTTCGATGACGTGATCGAACAGCACCATCACCTCGGCCACATAGAGCGCGCGGCCGTCGGTGGAGCCCATCGCATTGGCGGGCAGATTGTTGGTGATGCAGCCGGTCTTGAACTGCGCCTTGATACGGCGGAGCGCTTCCACCATGGCGGGGCGGATCTCGCCCTTCAGGAGGCCGACCACGTCGCGGCCGCGCACCTCGGCGCCGAGCGCCTTGGATTCGGCGGCGAACAATGCGTCGAAGGCATCGATGTCGATCTCGGCGCGCTCGAATTTCGCCCAGGCGTTGTCGTGATGGTTCTGCGCATTGGTGCGGCGGATAATGTCTTGCGGCAGATGGTGAGTCTGCTCGTAATGCGCAAAAGCCTCGAACGGCGATGAGGTGATGACGCCGCCGAAATCGAAGATCACTGCCTGGATCATGGGAGTCCTCTTTCTTCCCCTCTCCCCTTGTGGGAGAGGTGGCCGCGCGCTGCGCGGGCGGGTGAGAGCCACAGGCTCCGAGCCCGCCCCTACCCCTCATCCACCTTCGCTACGCGAAGGCACCTTCTCCCACAAGGGGAGAAGGAAGCGGAGCGCCGCCGCCTATTCCGCCGCGCCCTGCATGGCGCCACCGCCGCGGGGGCCGAGGTCGCGTTGGGGCGAGGCGCCGTACAGCCGGGCATATTCGCGCGAGAATTGCGACGGGCTCTGATAGCCGACGGCATAACCGGCCGAGCCGACGTCGAGCCGCTCCACCAGCATCAGCCGGCGCGCCTCCACCAGGCGGAGCTGCTTCTGATACTGCATCGGCGTCATCGCGGTGATGGTCTTGAAATTGTGATGCAGCGAACTCTCGCTCATGCCGACGCTGTCGGCGAGATGTTCGATGCGCAGCGGGCGGGCGTAGTTTTCGCGCAGCCAGGCGATCGCCCGGGCGACCTTGTTGCTCGGGCTCTCGGCCAGCGCGATCTGCCGCAACCGCGCGCCATAGGGGCCGACCAGCAGGCGGTACAGCACCTCCTGTTCGAGCAGCGGCGCCATCACGGCGATATCCTGCGGGCGATCCAATAGCCGCACCAGACGCAGCGCCGCATCGAGCAGGTCGTCGGAGGCCTTGGCCACGGCGAGGCCGCGCGCGGGGACGGTTGGGACCGGCTGGGCGTCGGCCGCGCCGTTGCCACAGCGCGCCAGCACATCGTGCAGCTGGCGCGGATCGATGAACAGGCCGAGGCCGAGATGCGGCTCGTCCGCGCTGGCATCGACGATGCAGGACGACACCGGCAGATCCAGCGACACCAGCAGATAATCGCCGACGCCATATTCATGGGTCTCGTTGCCGAGCTGCAGCCGCTTGCGGCCCTGCACCACCAGGCCGAAACAGGGCGATTGCGCGGTGTGGGTGAGCGCGGTCGGCGTGGTCTGCCGCTTCAGCATCAAGCCGCGAATCGGCGTCGCCCCGTCGTCGCTGGCGTTCCGGGCAATGATGTCGCGGAATTCGGCAATCCGATCGCGCATAGACAAACCCCATAACTGGCTGGCTTTGCAGCCATGTCGCATCTAGCAAGAGCACCGCCGCAGGGGAAGCAGGATCGTGCATGACATCGGCAGGATCGGCCTAACGCGACGCGGCCGCAGTCTGCGATAGTTGCCCTGCGCCACACCGCTGATGGCCGGATCGCCCGAGGGCCGCCGGATCGCGGCACGCACGGTCTCCGACCCCACTGCTCTGACCCACATCACGCACGCGCCCGGCGCGTGCCTCATCAAGACAGGGATCATGCCATGACCAGACTGGCAGGACAGGTTGCGCTCGTCACCCATGCAGGCAGCGGCACCGGCGCTGCGATCGCCCGCCGCCTTGCCGCCGAGGGCGCGCGCGTGGTGATCAGCCACGCGGACGACGACGCCGACGGCGCCGCGCGGCTGGTGGCCGACATCACATGGCGCGGCGGCTGTGCCATGGCGGTGCAGGGCGACGTCGCCCATTGGCCCGACGTGCGACGGCTGTTCGCGCAGACGGCATCGCGATTCGGTCGGCTGGACATTCTGATCAACGACGCCCGCACCACCACGGCAATTACCGATGCGCAACCGCGCGACGATGCGATCAACCTGTTCGGTGCCGTGCTGATGAGCCAGGAGGCGCTGCGCCTGTTCGGCCGCGACGGCGGCGCCATCATCAACCTGACGTCGCGACCATGCGGCCTGCTCGCGCCCGATCAAAGCCAGGACGCCGCGCTGGATGCGCTGACGCGCGGCCTCACGCGCACCTACGACTCGCGCAACATCCGCGTGCATGCAATTGCACCGGAAGAGTCCGGGTTGCGCGATTGGGCCGAATGCGCGGCCGATCTCGCTTGCACGCGCCACGCCGAACCGGTGACCACGAACTAACAAACCACACGCAGCGCGCGCATGTCGACGGCACGCAGACCGGTGGAACACACAACACGACATACAAACCGTGGCGCCCTGGCGCGCAACGCAACTGCAAGTTCCAGCTGTGCGCATTCACGCGGCGCAATTTCATCCCGCATTAACTGCCGCTAACAAATCGGTGAAATCGTGCCGTGCGTCATCATGTGCGCGCAAGAAACTTGCCGTTTCGGTGTTACATAGAATTATTGAAACAGAATGCTTTTGCTTGAACATGATTGCACGCGACGCCCGCAGATCGAAATGGCGTGTTTCTCCGTTATGGCTCATAGCCGCCGCGGTGGCCGTCATGGTCGGCTTTTCGGTGATCTGCACCAGCGTGCTGTTCAGCATGCGGCGCAGCGACGAGAAGCTGGCACAGCAGACCCTCAACAATCTCGCCTCCAGCATCGACGCCGAGATCGCGCGCAATGTCGAGCTGATCGATCTGTCGATGCGCAACGTCGTCGCCAACATGACGTCGCCGGAGCTGGTCGAATTGTCGCGCAAACTGCGGCAGATGGTGCTGTTCGACCATGCCGCCACCGCGCGCCATTTCGGCGCCATCCAGGTGCTGGATGCCGGCGGCAACGTTACGCTGGATTCCTCGACTACCGATCCCAAGCCGCAGAATTTCGCCGACCAGACGTTCTTCACCATTCACCAGCGCGATCCCTTGTTCGGGCTCTATATCTCGCATCCGCGACAGCATAACGGCGCCTACGGCATCGTGCTGAGCCGCCGCATCGCCGCGCGCGACGGTCAGTTTCTCGGCGTCGTCACCGGCTTCATCTCGTACAATTATTTCCACGAGATCGTCGGACGCCTGCAGCTCGAGCCGCAGGATCTGATCGCGGTGCTGCGGCAGGACGGCGTGCTGATGATGCGCGCGCCGTACGATACCAATATCGGACAAAACCTCAGCCGGCTGCCGACGGTGCAGCGGGCGCTGGCGGCGTTCACCGGTTCCTATGTCAGCGACCAGGCCAGCGACGGCGTGCGACGCCTCTATGTCTGGCGCGACAGCTCGCATCCGCTGTTCGTCATCGTCGGCCGCGCCACGGATGTGATCCTCGGGCAATGGTACACCCAGGCTCTCCAGATCGCCGGCGCGATCGGCTCGCTCGCGCTGATCGCCTGCGTGCTGATGCTGATCCTCGCCTACGAATTAAAGAAACGTGCCGCGATGGAAGAGGAGATGTCGCGCCTTGCCCTGACCGATGGTCTGACCGGCCTCGGCAACCGGCGCCACTTCGACATGGCCATCGAGAAGGAATGGCAACGCGCGATGCGGGCGCAGCAACCGCTGGCGCTGCTGATGATCGACGCCGATCATTTCAAGGCGTTCAACGACCGTTACGGCCACCAGGCCGGCGATCTGGTGCTGTGCGGCATAGCCTGGAGCATCGCACGCCACAGCAAGCGCGCCAGCGATTGCGCCGCGCGCTATGGCGGCGAAGAGTTCGCGCTGATCCTGCCCGGTCTGTCACTGACCGAAGCGATCGAGCTCGGCGAGCGCATTCGCCGTGAGATCGCCGGCATCGAGCGCGACGGCATGGAGCCCACCACCGTCAGCATCGGTGCCGCCAGTCTGGTACCATCCGCCCAGACGTCGATGATGGAGCTGATCTCGAACGCCGACACGGCCCTCTATGCCGCCAAATCGCTCGGCCGCAACCAGACCTATCCGGACAAAACACGCAGCAGCCTCGCTGCCTAGAGTTTGCCGGATCAACTCGCTGCGTCCTATTTGTCGCACGCGATATGCCGTCCGGGCGACGTCTTGTCGGGCAAAATTAACTGGTCGTTCACCTGGCTTCCTAACCTTCTTTCTACCACTGGCCGCGTAACAATATCCTTCTGAGCGTAAGGACGAGTACTTACAGCCTGGGGGACGAGTGACGGAAGACACGCGGACATCTGCGGCCGAGCCGATCTCACGCGCGCTGACGCCGCGGCGCGGCGTCGTGCGCGGGCTGTTGATGGCCGGCGCGCTGGTCGTGGTCGCCATCGTCGTCGGCACCGCCATGACCGTCGATAACTTCCGCCAACGCGCGCTCGACAACAGCCGGCGCGAGCTCGAGAATACCGTGCTGTTGCTGCAGCACCATTTCGATCAACAGTTTCAGGAGTTGCAGCGCATCCAGAAAGGGCTTCGCGCACAACTGATGGGCGATGGCATTATGACGCCGGAAAGCTTCGCGCACGCGCTGGCCGGCTTCGAAGCCCATCTGATGCTGAAATCGAAGCTCGACGACGAATTTCCCGGCGAGCTGACGGTTCTCGATGCAACCGGGAAGCTGATCAACTGGTCTGGCTCATGGCCGCCGCCTGATCTCAGCATGGTCGAGCGCGACTACTTCGACGTCATCAAAGACCAAAGCTTCCGCGACGAGGAAATCGTACAGCCGGTGTTGAGCAAGATCACCGGCAGGTGGAAGACGGTGTTCGCGCGCCGGATCAACGGCCCGCGCGGCGAATTCTTCGGTGTGATCACGCGCGGCATCGAGCCCAAGCACATGGAAAAGTTCTTTGCCTCGGTATCGCTGGGCGATGGCGCCACGGTCTCCATGTTTCACCGCGACGGGACTTTGCTGGCGCGTCATCCGAGCGTGCCGGATGCGATCGGCCGCAAATTCAGCGGCAGTCCCCTGCTCGAACACCTGCGCTTCAGCAATGAGCCGCTGTCGATCCGCACCGTCAGCCCGATCGACAATGTCGATCGGCTCGGCGCATTACGATTGCTGAACGATTTTCCCATCGCAGTGATCGCGACCGCATCCATCGAAGGGATACTTGCCGACTGGCGCAGCCAGACCAAGTTCTTGATCGTGATCGCTGCCGGATCTTCGCTGTTGCTGAGCGGATTTTTATTCGTCATCACCCGGCAGATCAGCCGGCAAGGCGTGCGCGCCCAGCGCGAATTGACACTGGAGAAAAACCGTTTGGCAACGGCGATCAACAATATGAACCAGGGCCTGCTGCTGTTCGATGCGGATGCGCGGGTGGTCGTTTGCAATCAACGCTATCTCGATATGTATGGGCTTTCAGCCGATGTCATCGTGCCCGGCCTGCCTTTTCGGAACGTCATCGAATACCGGAAACAAACGGGCTCGTTCGACGGCGATGTCGATGCGCATGTCGCGACGATCATGCGCAATGTCGCCCGCTCGCATAGCCTGTCCATGCGAACCGCGGACGGACGCGCGATCCAGATCGTGTCGCAGCCGGTGGCCGATGGCGGCTGGGTGGCGACGCATGAAGACGTCACCGAGCGCAGGCAGGTCGAGGAACGCATCGCGCATCTCGCCCATTTCGATGCGTTGACCGACTTGCCGAACCGCACGCTGTTCCGCACCGAACTCGATCGCGAACTCAAACGCGTCGGCCGCGGCAGCCACTGTGCGGTGCTGTATATCGACATCGACGAATTCAAGAGCATCAACGACACGCTGGGGCATCCGGTCGGCGACGAACTGCTGAAGGAAATCGCGCGGCGGCTGCGGCTGTGCGTGCGCGGCTCCGACGTGGTGGCGCGGCTCGGCGGCGACGAATTTGCCATCGTGCAGACCGATGTCGGCGCCCAGGCCGACATCACCGATCTGGTCAGTCGCATCTATGCTGCGATCCGCGAGCCTTACGAGTGTCTCGGCCATCGATTGCTGACCGACGCCTCGATCGGCATCGCAATGGCGCCGCGCGACGGCACCGATCTCGACGAATTGCTGAAGAATGCCGACCTGGCGATGTATGGCGCCAAGGCCGAGGGCCGCCGCACGTTCCGGTTCTTCGAACCGCAGATGAACGCCAAGGCCAAGGCGCGACGGTTGCTCGAATCCGACCTGCGGCAGGCGATCTCCGGTGGCGGCTTCACGGCGGGCGGCTTCGAAGTTTATTATCAGCCGTTCCTGAACCTGCGCGACGACAGCATCGCCGGGTGCGAGGCGCTGCTGCGCTGGCGCCATCCAGAGCGTGGCATGATCTCGCCGGTCGATTTCATTCCGGTGGCCGAGGATATCGGCGTCATCAACCAGATCGGCGAATGGGTGCTCTCCACCGCCTGCCTCGAGGCGGCCGGCTGGCCGGATGAGGTGCGCATCGCGATCAATGTTTCGCCGGCGCAATTCCGCGGCACGTCGTTGCCGCTCAAGGTGGCGGCGGCGCTGGCCGCGTCAGGGCTGCCGGCGCGGCGGCTCGAACTGGAAATCACCGAGGCGGTGCTGATCCGCGACGACGAGACCGCGCTGGATGTCATGCAGCAGTTGCGCGAACTCGGCGTCCGCATCGCGCTGGACGATTTTGGCACCGGCTATTCCAGCCTCAGCTATCTGCAGCGCTTTCCGTTCGACAAGATCAAGATCGATCGATCGTTCATCACCGATATCGCCGAAGCCCATGGCTCGTCATCGATCGTGCAGGCAGTGGTGAACATCGCAGCCTCGCGGCACATGACGACCACGGCGGAAGGCGTGGAGACACAGCAGCAGAAGGAGCTGCTGCAGGCGCTCGGCTGCACAGAAATGCAGGGCTACCTGTTCAGCAAACCGAAGCCGGCAGCGGACGTACGGGAATTGCTGACGGGGCGAACGGCGCAAGCGGGGGCTGCGGCTTAGGGTTCGGATGGAGGGTGGGGGTGCCACGAGCGCCGTCGATGCAGTCGCGCGGTAAACGCAGCCTCACTCCACAACCGTGAACTGCATCAACAACGTCCGCTGCAGCATCGAGAAATTGTTGTCCGAAACAAGCGTGATCACGGTCTCGCCGCGCGCATCGATGTGGCTGTCGATGCCTTCGAAATTGTCGATCTCATAGCCGAGATCGGCTTCGATGATAGTAGGACCATCCACCACGGCATTAGGCACCACCGCAGCCAGCGGAATGCGGCGGACGCGGATGCCGGTGTCGCCGAACAGCGAGAACTTGCGCTCTAGCAGCAAAAGAGCACCGGCCGGCAGCAGCGTGGCGTCGCTGATATCGTATTTCAGCGTGCGGCGAATGCCAAAGGTTGCCGGCGTCCTGCCGCCGATGATCCAGCACTGGATGTTGCCGGCGGCATCGAGACCACGCTCGGAGATCGCCAGCAGCATGCCAGCCAGCGGCGATGACGGGAATTTCTGCTTCGAGACCAGAACCAGCGATTCCAGGCTCTTGTTGTCCGGCAGCTTGCGCATGCCGACCGGCTGCGGGATCGGCTCGCCGCGCGCCAGCA
>JAPLPC010000132.1:0-4676 GCA_026400425.1 Hyphomicrobiales bacterium
CCTGCGCGCCGAGCGCCTGCAGCGCGAAGCCAAGGCCGACACCGAAGAAGTCGCCGCCAAGCCCGCGCCCAAGCGCCGGGCCGCCAAGAAGGCCACCGCGCTCACCTGACGCGCGCAAGCAAATACCCATCAAACACAAAACGGCGGATCGCAGGATCCGCCGTTTGTCGACGCGGCCGCATGCGCCGCGACGCGCAACGGTACGCGTGATCGCGTCGCACGCGGTTTTCAGACATCCGTGATCTCGCGCAAGGGATCGGAACGATGACCATCGCCTGTCGTTGGGCCGGCATCATTCACAGCAATGGAGTCCTCCATGTCAGCCAAGCTGAACGGCAAGCGCGTCCTGATTCTCGCCACCAACGGTTTCGAACAGTCCGAACTGGAAGTGCCGCGCGATCGCCTCACCGAGGCCGGCGCCGAAGTACATATTGCCTCGCCCGAAGCCGGCGTCATCCGCGGCTGGTCCGGCGATGACTGGGGCCAGTCGGTCAATGTCGATGTCGCGCTGACCGGCGCCACCGATACCGATTACGACGCGCTGGTGCTGCCCGGCGGCCAGATCAATCCGGATCTGCTGCGCGTCAACGAGGATGCGCTGGCGCTGATCAAGTCGTTCTACGCCGCCGGCAAGCCGATCGCCGCGATCTGCCACGCGCCGTGGCTCCTGATCGAGGCCGGCATCGCCAGCAACCGCAAGATGACCTCCTATCATTCCATCAAGACCGACGTGATCAATGCCGGTGCGAAGTGGGAAGACAAGGCGGTGGTCACCGATGGCGGCATCGTCACCTCGCGCAATCCCGGCGATCTCGAAGCCTTCTCGAAGAAGATCATCGAGGAGATCCGCGAGTCCAAGCATGTGCGCGAGGCCGCGTAAGCGCAGCGCGCGCGACGATCATGGCCGGGCCCGACCCGGCAACTCATCTGAAACGACAACGGCGGACCCACGGTCCGCCGTTTTGCGTCGCGCGGCGCGCGCGCTCAATCCGGCAGCCGCGTCAGTTTCGGTCGCCACACACCGAGCGCGACATTCAGCGCGGCCACCGCCAGCAGCACCCACAGCGAGCCCTGTTCGGCACTCACCGATGCGGCGAGGCCGGCGACATCCACCTCGCCCGCCAGCGCCCGCGCGCTCAGCTCGGCCTCCGCCTGCATCGGCCCCTGGATGCCGGCAAAGCCCCATTCGAACACGATGACGCCGGTCAAGACCTTCACCCACGCCCAGCCGGCATTCTGAAAGCTGCGATTGGCGGCCATCGACAGCAGCCCCGCGATCAGCGTCAGCGCCAGCGACGGCAGCAGGATCCACGTCGCGATGGCGCCCATCGCGCCGCGCATCCGCGCATATTCCGCCAGCGCCGCGGGCGCCGGCGTCATCGCCAGCAACACCAACAGACACGCCATCGCCCCCATCAGCCCGATGGCCCCCAGCGTATGCATGAATTTCAGCAGACGTCGCATGATGGTGATCGTGATGCGGTGGGTGGTGGGGTGGGATGCTACATGGCGGGCGGAGCGGGGGGCAAGGCAGCGGGTGTGGTTGTGCGCTGCGTTGGTGCCGACACCTAACGAACGTGCGACGCAGATATATATACGGCGTCGGTTCGCGACGGCGCACCTCGCGTTGGCCCGGAAATTCCGCAACGGATTCGAACATGTAGGCGAGACCCAGCTCCGACCACGCCCGCACAGAGCTGCCCGATAGCTCTTCTGCCAAACGAGGAAACCTGCTGACAAGAGCTACTTACCAATTGGGAATCAAGAGTGATGAAGTGAGACCAGAATTAACCCATTATCGCGCATACGCGTCTGCATTGTCCTCGGAGTTGATCTGCATCTGGAATGGATGCGCCTCCGTGCATGTTGTCTCGTGAATATTCGTTAATCGCACGAAGGTCTGAAATGCTTCCATAGAGAGAGTCGCTTATGCCCGATCTCTCGATCTCCGTTGTCATTTCATCAAGCATCACCAAAGGAGCGAATCGTCCAGGGTATCTCGCGCGAACATAGTCCTCAAGAAACGGCCGCAAGTCCTTGACCAATGTCTCAGGTGTGCTTCCCTTGAGGAATCTTCCGTGCTTTGCATATTCTCGGATACGTTGAGCTTGACGAACATAGATGTCTTTTAATTCGTCTTCAGCCGACCAGCTTGAAATAGCCCCATTTCCTTCATCGTCGCATGTCAACTGATATGTTTTACAGGACGAGCTGTTCTTCTCAATCAGCGCTAAAAAACGCGGATCATGAGAAAGAACAATTACCTGACGCGCATCTCCTGCGAGTGAGCGTATTTGGCTTGTAGTTTCCCACTGTCTCTGCATGTCCTGGCTACTAAATGGGTCATCGAAAATGATGCGAGCTTTATCTAGATCGGGGTCTGAGCGAACTTGCGCGATGAAAAATGAGAGAGCGAGCGTGAATTTATCCCCGGCACTTAGAATTGTGGTGAAGCTAGGTTCTTCTAGCGAATGCTCTCCAGCCTTTACACTGTGATCACCTATAGCGATTGAAAATTCCGTGTTGGCTTCTCTCCCAACAAAGCTTGCTTTCGTATTGATGATTCGGAAATTTGCACCAAAGACTTCTAGTAGTTCGTTTATTGTGCTTTGCCTGTCGACAACCACAGAGTTCATGTGGGTTCGAAGCATCGATTGAGCTTGTTTTTTCTCATTTTCAATTTCCAGCTTCCGCCGGTTGTTGATCTCCCAAGACGCAAGATCATTCTTGATATGATCTTCTAATTTAGCTTTCAGAGCTCTTCTTTTATTGAGCAAAGTTGTTGCAGCGGCTAGATCTGATGTTTGAGCTTCTGCGCGTGTTTTTGAGATTGCTTCGACGCATCGAGTGACGTCATCATTGTATTGACAGAGCATATTGATCGCTAAGTCGATGTTAGACTTTTTCTCGCCAAGGCTTATTTGCGAAAGCGGGTGCGTTGCTTTCTGCTCAAGTAAAGTCTTGAGGTCGGATATTCCTGCTATTAGTTTTGCGCGATTATCTTCATCTATCGAAGGTGCGCTCTCGATATCAGAGACTGCAGTCCAAAATAGAAAGTCAGCCGCATTCTGATTGAGTAAATCGATAATTTTCTCTCCATTGTTTCCGTAGGCATTGCTTGCAGTGGAAAGATAAGTCTCTATTTCTGTAGTCAAGGCGCTATAGCCGGCGCCGAAGTATCCTTTGAAGACGGCAACGAGATCTATTTTTGAAGTGTCCTGCGTACAGAAAGGGCATTTGTCGCCGTCCATGTGCTCAACGCCATACTTAATCCACCGCTCTCCGTGTGGAGTTAGGGAGTGGTCGGTGATATGCCTGTTGACCAAATCCACCGCTTGCTCTGAGATTGCGTCAATGCCTTTACTAAGGACGGTTTCGCAAGAACTAACGGAAGGCAAGGAGATGCTGCGAGGATCGTGTTTTGAATGAATAGCCGCAGTTTGTTTTGCCAGTTCAAGCCCTCTTTCTGCAGCCGATATTTGTAGCTCGATATCCTCAGGCACTTTCGCTGCTGCGAATGGGCCCACATCGGTCACGACTGGCAGAGCTGCTTTCAGATTTTTCTCTATGGCGCTTTGTGCGTTGGCAATGTCGCGTTGCTCGATATCAAGAGCAGAGATCATTTTGGAAAGTTTTACGCCATATGCCCCCAGTACGACAGGAATGAGGTTTCGTTTATTTTCTCTCGTCACGCTGTCAGCGGTATGAACGTTACGTCGTATGTATTCTGCATCAAAGATGTGTATCTCTCCCGGCGTGTTGCTCCACTTTCCCGATGCAAACACGATCGAGCCGGCGGACTGCCAGAGAGTCTGGACGACAGACTCTTGTTTCGCGCCCAGCCGGCGTCTAGCGGCAAGCAGTTTTACGTCTTGATCAGCCGCTGAGCGAATTACGGAACAGAGAGTGCTCTTCCCGTAGCCATTACGGGCATAGATGAGAACGAATTTCTCGAATTGCGGAGCTTTGTGCTTGAGTGATGCAAACCGCCCAATTTCTTGAATTGCTTCGATCTTCAGGAGCATGGGTTATCACTTTTCATCTATCGGCTGCTCTAAAGCTCAATATCTAGCCGACATGCGTCCCAGCATTCAATCATAAATTGTATCACTGCGCGGCGCTTCTTGATTATGCAGACTTCGCAGATCTGAATCTTTCTTGCACTCAAACGCAAAATGGCCGGGACAAAGCCCGGCCATTCCAAATTCAGATGCTGCTAGTACGAAGCTGCTTACTTCTTCTTCGCCCCGACGCGCTCGACGCTGGCGATTTCGATCGGGGGCTTGCCGCTCTTCTCGGCGATCTCGGCGTCCTGGTCGGCGATCGCCTGCTTGGCCGGTTCGTCGCCGTCGAGGCCGCCGAGCACGTCCATGGGCACGCGGCGGTTCGAGCGCTGCGAGCCGTCCACATAAGTGACGTTGAAGAAGGCGAATTCGCCTTTGACATTGGTACCGGGTTTCTTGGCCATGGGCGGCTTGTGAACGGCGGCGCGCGCGAAGTCAAAGCCCTTGCGCGCAGAACACGCATGACATCAACAGCCTTGTCGGGCCGCGCGGCGCGGCCGCATCCCGATCTTCGGCGGCGCGGCCACGTCCCGGTCGGCGCAAGCGGGGCGGCGCGGCGCCCCTGCGCCGCGACACCCCGCGCGTACCCGCGGCTGTGGCGCCAGCGCAGCG
>JAPLPC010000132.1:4717-11741 GCA_026400425.1 Hyphomicrobiales bacterium
TCCGCATGTTCTTATTTTGTTCTTGACATCCGATCGCCTTTAGGTTGTTGTGGCCTGGTCTTGTTAGTGAGGGGACGTTTCATGAGACGTCTTGAAGCGGAAGGAGATGCGGCGCCTGCGGGCCGGGGATGACGTATCCCTTGCACTCGGGAGGTCGGAGGTCACCGTCCGGGCCCAATACGGGGCTCTGCCGCTCATGCGCGGCTGGACGTGGTGCGGGTGCAGGCGGAGAAATCCGTCGGATGGCATCCAATGGGATGCGCCCAGTACCCGGAAGAACGGTCCTTCGGCTGAAAAGACGTCGCGGTAGTGCGCCGTAAGGCGTTGCGCGGCTCAGGCCGGCTGGCGATCCAGCCGGCACGGGCAGCGACCACTTCACTCAAGTGCGCCTTGCGGCGTACCACCTCCCCTCGTCTTCGCGCGGGGAGAAATGCTCACACCTCGGACGCGCAAGCGCCGCGAGAACGGGATAACGTGGCTGTTTGACAGGTCGATCAGGAAGCGACGCGCGGAGGCGTGAAGTCTCCCTCCCCGGAGTGCAGCGAATGGGGAGGGTCCGCCGATAGGCGGGGGCGGGGTCTCTCCCCACGGGAGCACGGAGCATGGGGATGGACCCCACCCGTCTCAAAGCTTGCTGGACGCTCGCTTTGATCCACCCTCCCCACGGCGCCGCCCCGCGGCTTGGGGGAGGGAGAAGCGGAGCCTAGCCTTTGAACGCCCGCACCCGCTTCACCATCTGCTCCACATGGGCGACCGGCGTTTCCGGCTGAATCCCATGGCCGAGATTGAAGATGAAACGCCCACCAGCATAATTCGCCAGCACGTCGTCCACCGCGCGGTCCAGCGCGGCGCCGCCGGCGATCAGCACCAGGGGATCGAGATTGCCCTGCACGGCGACGCGGCTCTGCACGTGGTCGCGCACGAAGCCGGGCTCGGCGGCCCAGTCGATGCTGACCGCATCGACGGAGGTGGCCGCGACATAAGACGGCAGCAGCGCGCCGGCGCCGCGCGGAAAGCCGATGATCTTGGCAGCCGGCACCTTGGCGCGCACGCCGTCGACGATGCGCTTCGTCGGCTCCACCGACCAGCGCTGGAATTCAGCGGCGGGCAGCACGCCGGCCCAGGTGTCGAAGATCTGCAGCACCTCGGCGCCGGCCTCGAGCTGGCGCAGCAGATACTGGATCGAGTTCTCCACGATCACGTCGATGATCGCGGCGAAGGCGTCGGGATGCCGATAGGCCATCATCCGCGCCGGGCCCTGATCGGGGGTGCCGCGGCCGGCCACCATATAGGTCGCCACCGTCCACGGTGCGCCGCAGAATCCGATCAGCGTCACCTTGGGATCGAGCGCGGCGCGGACCCGGCGCAGCGCCTCGAACACCGGATCGAGTTTGGTGAAATCCGCGGCGCGCGCCAGCGTCGCCACCTGCTCGGGGCGATCGAGCGGATCCAGCCGCGGGCCTTCGCCGGCCTCGAAACGCACGCTGCGGCCGAGCGCATAGGGGATCACCAGAATGTCCGAGAAGATGATCGCGGCGTCGAAACCAAAACGGCGGATCGGCTGCAGCGTCACTTCGGTGGCGAATTCCGGATTGAAGCAGAGATCGAGGAAGCCGCCTGCGGTCTCGCGGACCTTGCGATATTCCGGCAGATAGCGCCCGGCCTGGCGCATCATCCACAGCGGCGGCGTCGCCTGGCGCTGGCCGTCGAGCACGTCGAGAAAGGGTTTTGCAGGCTGGGACGCAGGGTGGGACAAAGGCGTGATCCGCAAGGGGCTGGGGCAAGGGCTGTGCGGAGTTTGATACACGCTCGGCCCGGACTTGGCGAGGCGGGGCCCGCGCCGCCCGGTGCATTGTTGATATATCTCAAGGTGTCCTCATGGGCCAAAGCCGCATATAACGCGCAGCAGCGCCCCCGATTTCAGGCCGAAGACACAGATGACATCAGCCATCCCCCCCGCCATCGACGCGCAGCGCGCGCATGCCAAACAGTGGTTCGAAAGCCTCCGCGATCGCATCTGCAGCGAAATCGAGACGCTGGAGCGCGAGGCGCCGGAAACGCTGTTTCCAGGCGCGCCGGCGCGGTTCGATTTCCGGCCCTGGACGCGCAAGACCGGCAGCGGCGGCGGGGTCGGCGGGTTTCTGTCGGGCGGCCGGCTGTTCGAGAAAATCGGTATCCACACCTCGTCGGCCAATGGTCGATTGTCGCCGGAGATGGCGCGCGGGTGCCCACGGTGCATATGAACACGCGTTTCCTCGCCACCTCGGTCGGCTGGTTCGGCGGCGGCGCGGATCTGACGCCGATGCTGCCCGATCAGCGCAAGCCCGACGCGCCGGATACGATCACGTTCCACGCTGCCATGCGCGCCGCCTGCGATGCGCATGATCCCGGCTACTACACAAAGTTCAAGGCCTGGGCCGACGACTACTTCTTCCTGCCGCATCGCGGCGTCACCCGCGGCGTCGGCGGCATCTTCTACGATCAGCTCAGCGTTGATTTCGACAAGGATTTCGCCTTCACCCGCGATGTCGGCGACGCGTTTCTCGACGTCTATCCGCGCATCGTCCGCACCCGGATGCAGGAGCCCTGGAGCGACGACGAGCGCGCCCAGCAGCTGGAAACCCGCGGGCTCTATGTCGAGTTCAACCTGCTCTACGACAAAGGCACCACCTTCGGCCTGCAGACCGGCGGCAATATCGAAACCATCCTGAGCTCGATGCCGCCCGTTGTGAGCTGGAAGTGATTTCCTTCTCCCCGCTTGCGGGGAGAGGTTAAGACGCTCACGCCACCCGCTCGCCGTCGATCGCCTTCTGCACCGCCCACGAAATATCCGTGTTGAGCTGAAACGCCACCGAGCCTTCGTCGACGATCGCCTGCTTCTGCGTGGCGCGCCGGCCGGCATCGTCCAGCGCATTCCGGTAGTCGTTTTTCAGCGCCGCCAAATCGGCATGCGCAGGGAAGTCGTAGAAAGTGAGTTCGTTCGGCGCGAGGCCCGGCTTCCTGGCCAGCAGCTTCTTGAGGATCTGGCCGCCGGAGAGATCGCCGAGATAACGCGTATAGGCGTGCGCGATCAGCAATTCGCCGTTGCCCGCTGCGGCATCCGCGATGCGCCTGGCATAGGCGCTGCCTTCGGCGAGCACCGGCACCTGCGCAAAGTCGCCGCCGCACAGTGCGGCAAGATCGGCCTTGAGCGCAGTGGTGCGGTCGAGCCGATAAGCGGCGAGCGCGCCCAGCAGCGGCGAGTCGCGATGCGCGTCGAGCCCGGCTTCCAGTGCCTGATAGGCCGGCAGCAGGTTCCGCTGCAGCAGGATGTAACCATCGCGGTTGGCTTCGCCGCGCAGGAGATCGCGGATGATGCCGGAACGCTCCGCTTCGGTATGTTGGGTCTTGGTCGACAGATACTGGTCGGTCACGACGCTGGCGGGCGCGGTGGAATGGGGCGTCGTCATGAGGTCTCCGGCATCAACGTCGGCAAATTGCGGCCGGCACCATAGCAGCCGCAGGAAATGCCACAAGTTTCCGTGGGTTGGAAGGATTCGACGCTTGTCGGGCCGCGATCCGGCGTGCCAGAACGCAGCGAGATAATCCGGAGATAGCATGACTGCCCCGATCGACCTGTCCCGCCATATCGCCGATTTCGCCGGTCAGGACCCGCTCCGTCAGACCGTCGCTTCCGCCGTCGCGGCGTTTGCTGCGACGTCGATCGAGATTGCCGAGCTGATCGGCCGCGGTGCGCTGGCCGGCATCACCGGCGCTGCGCAAGGCAGCGAGAATGCCGATGGCGATGTGCAGAAGGATCTCGACGTCCGCGCCGACGCGATGGTGCGCGCGGCGCTGGCCGATGTGCCATGGGGCGCGCTGGCGTCCGAGGAAGCGGAGACGGCGGAGATCCGCGACGGCGGCGGTGTCATCGACATCGCCTATGATCCGCTCGACGGGTCGTCCAATATCGAAACCAACATGACCATCGGCACGATCTTCTCGATCATGCCATCGGTCGCGGATCAAACGCCGTTTACCTCGCCGGGTACGGCGCAACTCGCCGCCGGCTTCGTCGTCTACGGCCCGCAGACATCGCTGGTGCTGACTCTCGGCGACGGCGTCCACATCTTCACGCTCGATCGCGCCGCAGGGGTTTACCGGCGCACCCACGCCGATCTGCGCATCGCGGCCGATTGCACCGAATACGCCATCAACGCATCGAACTATCGCCACTGGGAAGCCCCGGTGCGCGATTTCGTCGATCAGTGCCTTGCCGGCCGGGACGGCGTGAAGGCGAAGAATTTCAACATGCGCTGGATCGCGGCACTGGTCGCCGAAGTCTATCGCATCCTGGTGCGCGGCGGCCTGTTCCTGTATCCGGGCGACGCCCGCACCGGCTATGGCGATGGCCGCCTGCGGCTGGTCTATGAGGCGCATCCGATGGCCTTCATCGTCGAGCAGGCCGGCGGCGCAGCGTCCACGGGTCGGCAGCGCATTCTCGACGTGGCGCCGACCGCAATCCATCAGCGCATCCCGCTGATCATGGGCGCAAAGAACGAAGTGGCCTGCATCGAAGCGCTGCATCGCAATGCTGATGGCCTGTCCGCACAGGCGGCGGAATAGCCAACTACACTTGGTGATTTGAGAGATTCAAAGCTGCAGGGCTTCTAAAGTTCGGGCCCCGAAAGCGGTTGAGCAGCGCAACCTCGCAGCCTAGACAGGAGCGGGGTTGCGAAGGAAACGCTCATGCTGCCACAGCCGGTCAAAGCCACCGATATCACCGACGAACAATCGGCACAGGCCTTTCTCGACCAGTCCATCATGACGACGTTCTGCCGGGTAATTGACACATCGCGGATGCCCCCCGATGTGGTGATGACGTTGCTGGCCAAGGCGCTCGGGCGGACCTATCGCGAAGTGGCTGCTGCCCATCGGGATGGAGGGTGCCCTTGCGGCTGGTGCCCGCAACCGGCTGCGGATATCGAAAACCTGCGCAACTCGCTCGAAGATGCCGCAGCGCCGCGCCGCAGCGATGATTTGCTGAGCATGGTGGCTGCCGGAAGAGCCTGATCTGAACTTGGCCTGATCTGCTCGCGCCTTCGGCTATTGCAATGCAAAACCGTTCTCGCCGTGACCGGCGAGGGCGGTTGTCGTTGCTGCGATGGTCTCACGATAGTCTGATGACACGGTTGCCCGGATTTTGCTAAATTGCTTTAGGCCTAAACTTTCTGGCCCGATCCTTGAATGAATGTCGCGACCTTCGTTGCTTCCAGCCGAGTGACCGCATGACATCGACCATCGCTGCCAAATCTTCCCGTGCCGAGGTTGCGGGTGCGCCCGATTCAATGCCTGTCTGGCGCGCCGTCGCACGTGCGATTGCCGATCTCGGTGCCAGGCATTGCTTCGGCCTGGTCGGTGGCGCCAATTTCAAGGTGACGCTGGCGCTCACCGATCTCGGTATCGAATTCATCGCCGCGCGCCATGAGGGCGGTGCGGTCAGCATGGCCGATGTGGCCGCACGGCTGACGCGCGAGCTCGTGGTGGTCAGCGTCACGGCCGGCCCGGGCCTCACCAATGCGATCACCGGCATCGGCGAGGCCGCCAAGAGCGATACGCCGTTGCTGGTGCTGGCTGGCGATGTGGTCACGGGCGACAAGCAATCGGCCTTTGCCTTCAACCAGACCGAGCTGGTGCACGCGGTCGGCGGCGAATGGCGCCAGATCACCGATCCGCAGACCGCCTATCTGGAGACCTGGAACGCGGCTGCCCGCGCGATCAGGGAGCGCAAGCCTGTGGTCCTGAGCCTGCCAGTCGATGTGCAGGAGATGGCAGTCACTGCAACGCTGGGCAAGCGGCATCCGCCGCTGACGCCGCGCCGTTCGCTCAATGCCGACAAGCTCGCGGAACTGGTCGCGACGATCCGTTCGTCGCGCCGGCCGCTGATCCTGGCCGGTCACGGCGCGGTGGTTGCAGACGCGCAGCCGGTGCTGCTCGAACTTGCCGATCGGCTCGGTGCGTTGCTGTCCACCTCGATTCAGGCCCACGGCATGTTCTCCGGGCACGAGTGGAATCTCGGCATCGCCGGCGGCTTCTCGTCACCGGCTGCTGCCGAATTGATTGCGCGCAGCGATATGATCCTCGCCTTCGGCATGTCGTTGAACATGTGGACGACCAAGAAGGGCCGGCTGATCGACGATCAGGCCCAGCTGGTGCAGATCGATGTCGAGAAGGGTCGCATCGGCATGCACCGCCCGGTCGATCTCGAACTCGAAGGCGATGCGTCACAGGTGGCAACCGCTCTGCTGGAGGCGCTGGCTACGGAGGATGTATCCGGCATCGGCTGGCGCACGTCCGAGGTCGCAGCGGTGATCGACGGCAAGAGCAATCGCAACGCGCCGTTCGACGACACCAGCACCGCCGATCATATCGATCCGCGAATACTGAGCATGGCGATGGACGATCTCCTGCCCAGGGATCGCACCGTCATCGTCGATGGCGGCCATTTCGTCGGCTGGGTGGCGCGCTATCTGTCGGTGCCCGATCATCTCGGCTGGTGCATCCCGATCGCCTTTCAGTCGATCGGTCTCGGCCTTGCCGGGGCCATCGGCGCAGCGGTGACGCAGCCGGATCGCCTCACGGTGCTCGCCGTCGGCGACGGCGGCTTCCTGATGTCGATCGCAGAGCTGGAAACGGCGGTGCGATTGAAGAAACGGATCTGCATCTTCGTCTACAACGACAGCGCCTACAGCGCCGAGGTGCATCACTTCGTGCCGGAAGGCTATTCTGCCAGCATGGCGCAATTCCCGGTCACCGATTTCGCTGCCATCGCGCGCGGCTATGGTGCGGATGGTTGCGTGGTGAAGACACTCGCCGATCTCGACGCAGTGAAGCGTTGGGTGGAGAGCGGCGCGCAAGGCGTGTTCATCGTCGACGGCCGCATCAATCCGAAACTGATCGCAGATTGGTACAAGGAAATTTTTGGGTCGGCCAATTTGTAGCAACCTCTCCCCGCTTGCGGGGGGAGGTCGACTGCAGCGCGCGG
>JAPLPC010000093.1:0-14871 GCA_026400425.1 Hyphomicrobiales bacterium
AGATCGGCACGCTGATCACCGCACTCGGCACCGGCATCGGGCGCGACGACTTTGACCTGTCGAAGCTGCGCTATCACAAGATCATCCTGATGACAGACGCCGACGTCGATGGCGCGCATATCCGCACGCTGCTGTTGACGTTCTTCTTTCGCCAGATGCCGACGCTAATCGAAGGCGGCTATCTCTATATCGCGCAGCCACCGCTCTACAAGGTGACGCGCGGCAAGTCCGAGCAGTATCTCAAGGACGAGCGGGCGCTGGAAGACTATCTGATCGCGACCGGCCTTGACGACTGCCTGTTCCGTACGTCATCGGGGGAAGAGCGCACCGGCCGCGACTTGCTGACCCTGGTGGAAGACGCCCGCGTGATCCGCACGACCCTTGGCAACCTGCATTCGCGCTACAATCGCAGCGTCGTCGAGCAAGCGGCGATCGCCGGCGTGCTGAATGTCGAGGTGACGCGCGGCAAGTCCGAGCAGTATCTCAAGGACGTCGACACGGCCAACAAGGCTGCCAGCTATATCGCACAGCGGCTGGACGCGCTGGCGGACGAAGTCGAGCGCGGCTGGACCGGCGAGTTCCGCGAAGGCCAAGGCTTCTTCTTCGAGCGCACCATCCGCGGCGTCAAGGATGTCGCCTTCATCGACGATGCGCTGCTCGGCTCGGTCGATGCGCGCAAGATTGATGAATTTGCCGGCCGGCTGCAGGACGCTTATCCGAAGTCCGGCATCCTGCGCCGCAAGGACCTCGAATTCCCGATCCATGGCCCGGTGTCGCTGTTCGAGGCCGTCACCGACGCCGGCCGCAAGGGCGTCGCGTTGCAGCGTTACAAAGGCCTCGGCGAAATGAATCCGGGGCAGCTGTGGGAAACCACACTCGACACTAATGAGCGCTCGCTGCTGCAGGTCAAGATCAAGGAAGTCGATGAAGCCGACGACATCTTCACCAAACTGATGGGTGACGTCGTCGAGCCCCGCCGCGAATTCATTCAGGAGAATTCGCTCAGCGCTAACGTGGACGTTTAAAGCATCCGCAACTCAGCCTCATAAAAATGCCGGTGTTCGATCCATCGAGCGCCGGCATTTTTTGCTTGAGGTGAGAGCCGAGACCCGTTTAGGCCCCGGCAGCGTGTCAATTTGAAATCTTGGCTTTGGCCCGCTTGACGATGTCTTCCATTCGCGCCGAGTCCTTGGCGATCGTCGCCTGGAATTCGGCCGGCTTGTCGGCGATCACCGCCAGACCGAGGCCTTCCATGCGCGTCGCCACTGTGGGATCGCGCAATGCTTCCACGAACGACGCGTTGAGTTTTTCGATCACATCCTTCGGAGTCGCCGCTGGCGCAACAAAGCCGTACCAGTTGCCGGCAAGCAGATCGGGCGATCCCGCCTGCGGCGACGTCGGCACGTTCGGCAGCTGTTTGCTGGCCTCAGCTGCAGTCACAACGATCGGCCTCAGCGCGCCGCTTTGGACCTGCTGAACCGTATTCGAGAGATTGTCGCACATCATCGAAACCTGGCCGCCGATGACATCCTGCAGCGCAGGCGCCGCTCCCTGATACGGGATATGAACGGCATCGACACCTTCCAGCACTTTCAGCGTCTCGCCGCATAGATGGCTGGTGCTGCCGATACCTGCCGACGCGAACGTCAGCTTGCCCGGCTGCGCCTTGGCCAGCGCGATCAACTCCTTCAGTGAGTTCGCTTTCACCGCAGGATTGACGACGAGAATGTTCGGAGTCGAAGCCCCATTGGTGATCGGCGCAAAATCCTTCTCGGCATTATATGCAGGCTTCTCATAGATCCACGGATTGATCGCCATCATACCCGTTGTCGCGAGCAGGATCGTATAGCCGTCCGCCGGCGACGCCGCCACGCGCGCCGCACCGATCGACCCGTTCGCACCGCCGCGATTTTCGATGATGATGTTGACGCCGAGCGATTTCGACATCAGCGGTGCGACCAGCCGCGGGATCGCATCTGCGGTGCTGCCGGCGGGATAGGGGACCACGATCGTGATCATCTTTTCCGGAAAGGCGGCAAAGGCCGCCCCGACGGAGAAAGGCGCCATCATCGCTGCGAGAACCAATGTCTTCCACTTCATCGCGAAACCCCTGTTTTGCATTCTGAACACCCTGCATGACATTGTAAGAACCACGGCCTCGGCGCCTCCGCTCCTGCAGTCTTGTTCATTCGATGGTCGGTTGCCATCGATCGTCGTCTCGAGGTGCGCCGGCGATTACGCCGGCACGCCCGCATGTAATGCGCTTGCCCGCTCCAGCGAATCGAGCATCGCGATCCGGCGCAGCAAGGCGCGGCCCTTCTCGGGATCGGCAGCCGCCGCGCGAATATCGTCGCGGAAACGTGCGCGATCGGCTTCGTCTTTCGCTTCCAGGTTCTTCTTGTTGCGAATAGTGTCGCCCTGGATCGCCTGCAAGGTCACCGCGCGGCGCTGCAGATCGTAGTCGGCGAGAATGCGCTCATCATCGTTGCCGTTGATGACGGCGCCGAGCTTGGACGTCAGATTCAACGCATCGTGGATGCCGCCATTCATGCCCATGCCGCCAAGCGGATTGTTGATATGCGCGGCATCGCCGGCGAGAAAGCAGCGGCCCTTCTGGAAATTGTCCGCCACGCGCTGGTGCACGCGATAGAGCGTGGTGTGGGTGATGGGCGCATCCACGCCATCCGGCACGACGCGTTGGATAGACGACGTCACATAGGCTTCGGACAGAGCTTCTTCATCCGACATCTCGGCGGGCACCGGCATCATCACGCGCCAGGCACCGATGATGCGCAACAGGAAGTGCCAGCGCTCGGGATCTGCCACATAGCTCACCGACGATACACCGGGACGCAGTGTGGCGAAGTCAACGGGCGTTGTCATCACCAGGAAGCGCTCAGGCCATGTGAATCCTTCGAACCCGATGTCCTGACTGCGACGAACGATGCTGTTGGCGCCATCGGCGCCGATCAACCAGCTGCATTCGAGGTTTCTGTCTTCACCATCGACGGTGACGGCCAATGCAACCGAGCTGTCCGTCTGCGTCACGGATTTCACCTCGCATCCGAACACGATGGAGAACAGAGGATGCCCCTTCAACGCGTCGAGAATGATGCGGGTCAGCTTGAACTGCTCGGCCTGCAGCCGGAATGGATGCCGGACCAGATCGGAAATGGCGCCGAAATCGAACGTCCCGAGCACGCCATCGACCGACGAGCAATACTGCACGGTGGGCGCCTTGAGGCCCTGTGCAATGAGCTGCTCGGCGAATCCGAGGTCGTCGAGCATGTCGAGCGTCGGCGGATGGAAGGTCGACGCGCGCGACTCGCTGCTGAGCGCGACATTCTTTTCCAGCACCATGACCGGAATGTTCTGCCGCAAAAGATCGGCTGCTGCGACCATACCGACCGGCCCTGCGCCCGCGATGATGACGGGGTGCTTCTCTCCACTCATGTGTCGAACCTCGGTTTCGCGCATAAAGGTCGCTGCCCATTCGGCTCCGCATCTGACTGGCGATCCGCTGCCAAATGTCGCGACCGACTGATTATTGTCATGCCTCGAAAGGTAAGTGCCTTGTGCTTAGGCGTGCAAACAATTTAATCTCTGGACATCTTGCGTTTTCGGAATGAACCATGCGTCGACGAATACCCAGTCTTGGCGCGCTGATGGCCTTTAGCGCCGCCGCAAAACACCTCAGCGTGACGCGCGCCGCCGTTGAACTGGCACTGACGGAAAGCGCGGTCTCGCGACAGATCACGCAGCTCGAAGCGCAGCTTGGCGTGAAGCTGTTCCATCGCATCAAGAAGCGCATGACCCTGACGCGCGCCGGTGCCGCTTACAGCGCCCGCGTCGCGCAGACGATCGAGCGGATCGAACGCGATGCGCTCGAAATCATGGGGTATGAAGCGGACGGCACCGTGATTGACGTCGCCGTGTTGCCCACCGTCGGTTCTCAATGGTTGATCCCGCGCCTGCCGGATTTTTATGCGCTGCATTCGGGCGTCGTCGTCAATGTCAGCGCGCGCAATTCGCGCTTTTTCTTCAGCGAAACGGCACTCGATGGCGCGCTCTATTTCGGCCAGCCGGACTGGCCGGGCACGCAGGCCGACCATCTGTTCGATGAAGTTCTGCTACCCGTCGGTTCGCCGTCGCTGGTCGGCAGGCGCGGCGAGTTGTCGCCGGGTGAAGTCGCGGAGTTGCGGCTGCTCCATCTGGTGACGCGCCCTGATGCATGGCGGCTATGGTTCAACGCGGCCGGATTGGAAGGCACCAATGTGATCCGCGGGCCGCGTTTCGATATTCAATCGACATTGATCAGCGCCGCCAGTGCGGGGCTCGGCATAGCCCTGCTGCCCGAATTCTTGATTTCCGATCAATTGCGTTCGGGCAAGCTCAGAGTTATGTCGAGCCTGTCTCTGCAGAGCGTCGGATCCTACTACTTCGCATGCCCGGAGGAGAAAATCGCGAATCCGCTGCTGCTGGCCTTTCGTGAATGGCTCCTGTCGCAGGCCAAAGGATCCGTGCCGGCGAAGACATCGACCTAGCAGCTCTGTCGTTGCAATCGTTTGAAGCGGCTCGCTGATAACGCCAAATCAGTGCGTCTCTTCTGCATATGGGGCCAGCACGTCGACGAGGTCGCGCCCGCGGGCCGGACTTGGCTCGACCAGCGCGCGGTTGGCGACTTCACCGAGATGCGCATGCATCAATGTCATCGCCTTCTCGACATTGCCGTCCTGCAGGGCATCGATAATGGCGATGTGCTCGCTGATGCCGCATTCGGACGAATGGGGACGGCTGAACAGCGACAGCGTGAGGCAACAGCGATAGGCAATTTCGCTAACATAGCGGACCAGCACCGGACTGTTGGTCATCGATGCCAGCAGGATATGGAATTCGGTGGCCAGGCGGATGGAGACGGCGCTCGGCCCGTCATGCGCCTGCTGCTCGGCGGCGACATGGTCCTTGAGCCGGGCGATCTGGACGGGCTTCAGCTTGCCTGCCAGCTTGCGCACGATCAGGCGCTCGAGCTCCATGCGGATATCGAAGATGTCGCGCGCATCCTGCCAGCTCGGCGTGACAACCACGGCGATCCGATTGCGGCGAAGCTCGACGAGGCCTTCGGAAGCCAGCTGTCCAAGCGCGTGGCGTGCGATGGTGCGGCTGACACCAAATCGCTCGCCGAGGGAATCCTCCGGCAATTTGGCACCAGGCTCCAGCGCCTGCTCGATGATGGCGCGCCGAAGGGCGCGGCAGATCATCCCGACTTTATCTTTTGGACTCGGCGTCTCTGACATTCTGTTCCATGTCTAGCACCGAGCGTATGCAAGCGCTTGCGTGAAGTGCATGCACTTCAGCAGCGCATCTGCTCAATATTTCCTCACAAATGAGGCGCGGAGCCTGCTATCGGCCGCGGCGGGCTCAAATGCGAGTGGCACCTCAATTGCATACACTTCACGTCATGATCAGTATGCAAGCCAATGGTGCTGCTTCCAGCAGTGCATCCCGCGCCCCGATCGCCGTCGAGCTATCGCGGACATCGGTGACGTTCGGCCGCGGCCCGACCGCCACACCGGCACTGTCCGAAACCAACCTTATCATTCCCGACGGCGAATTCCTCGCCCTTGTCGGTCCTTCCGGCTGTGGCAAGTCGACGATCCTCAAGCTCGTCAGCAATCTCATTCGCCCGACCACCGGCGTTGTCATTGTCGGCGGGCGGGAGGTGGCCGCCAAAGCGCTGCGCATCGGCATGGCGTTTCAAAATCCGACCATGCTGCCCTGGCTCACCATCGAGCAGAACATCATGCTGCCGCTGAAAATCGTGCAACCGTTTCGCGCCGAGTATCGGCAGAAGCGTAAGGGTGAATTTCGCGACAAAGCGTATGCGCTGCTGGCGCAGGTCGGCCTAAAGGACTTCGGCAAGAAGTATCCATGGCAACTGTCCGGCGGCATGCTGCAGCGAGCCAACCTGTGTCGCGCGCTGATCCACGAGCCGCGCATGCTGTTGCTCGACGAGCCGTTCGGCGCGCTCGATCAGTTCACCAAGGAAGAACTGTGGTCGATCCTGCAAGGCCTGTGGCTGCAACACAGACCGACGGTGCTGCTGGTGACGCATGACTTGCGCGAGGCAGGCTTTCTGGCCAGCCGCATCTGCGTCATGAGCGCGCGACCGGGTCGCATCCTCGATGACAGCGCCGTCGATTTCCCGCGACCGCGCACCATTCCGATGACGTTCGAGCCGGATTTCGTCGCGCTGAACCAGCGTCTGCGCGATCTCATCGTCAATGCGCGCAGCAGCGCGCCTGCACAGCAGGAGGCATAAATGAACCTCGGCCTCCGACAAAAACTCTGGTCGTTCGGACTGATCGTCGCCTTCTTCGGCGGATGGCAGCTGTTCTGCGTCGTCTCCGGCATGTCCGACCTGATCCTGCCGCGCCCGACCGATGTGCTGGCGACATTGATCGCGCGCTTTCCGGTGCTGTGGCCGCACATCTTGCAGACACTGGCAACGACCATGACCGGCTTCGCGCTCGGCGTTGTCCTCGGCGTCGTCCTCGGTGCCATCATCGGCGTGTCGAAGGTCGCTTATGACACGGCCTATCCGCTACTGGTCGGCTTCTCCTCGATTCCGAAAGTGGCTGTGGTCCCGATCTTCGTGCTGTGGTTCGGCTCAGGCTCGGTGCCCGCCATCCTCACTGCGCTGTCGATCTGCTTCTTCCCGATCGTCGTCAACATCGCAACCGGCCTTGCCACGACGGAGCCGGAGCTGGAAGACGTGCTGAAAGCGCTCGGCGCCAGCAAGCTGGACATTCTCTGGAACGTCGGCCTGCCGCGTACGATGCCGTTCTTCTTCGCTTCATTGAAGGTCGCCGTGAGCTACGCTTTCGTCGGCGCGGTGCTGGCGGAGACTGTCGCGTCCAACCGCGGCATCGGCAATGTCATGATGAGCGCATCGTCCAACTTCAATGTCCCGCTCGTCTTCGCCTGTCTCTTTATTCTCGCGATCCTCGGCGTCGCACTTTACGTCATCTTCTCCCTGATCGAAGCGCGCGTGACCGGCTGGGCCACGCGCAAGAACGACCTCGTCGCCACCTAATCATCCATCAACCAGGAGACCGCCATGTTGAAGAGATTGACTGCCCTCGCCTTTTCGAGCGTGCTGCTCGCGAGCGCCGCGTCTGCGCAGGAGACGACCATCAAATTCACGCTCGGATGGAAGACGCAGGGCAGCGATGCCGCGTTCTTCTATGCGAAGGACAAAGGATACTTCAAAGAGGAAGGCCTGAACGTCGTCATCGATCAGGGCGAAGGTTCGGGCGCGACCGTGACCCGCATCATGTCCGGCGCCTGGGACGCCGGCTTCGGCGACGTCAACGCCATCATCCAGAACGCGTCCACGCGCCCGCAGGATGCGCCTGTCATGGTCTACATGATGTGGAACCAGCCGCCCTTCTCCATCGTCACCAAGAGTTCCAGCGGCATCAAGACCATCAAGGACTTCGAAGGCCGCACGCTGGGTGGCGCGCAGGGCACGCCGACGACGCGACTGCTGCCCGTGTTCATCCAGAAGAACGGTCTCGCCGCCGACAAGATCAAGGTGTCCAACATGGCGCCGAACCTGCAGGAGCCGATGCTGATCAAGGGCGATATCGACGCAGCGCTGGTGTTCAACATCACCAGCTATTTCAATCTCGTGCTCAACCGCCAGGATCCCGACAAGGACTTCAAGTGGTTCTCGTTCGGTGAATTCGGTCTCGATCTCTATTCGAACGGCGTGATGGTGTCGCAGAAGCTGTTGAAGGAAAATCCGAAGGCGGTCGCCGGCCTGGTGCGCGCCATCAACAAGGCGAACATCGCCACGGCGAAGGACCAGAACGAAGCGATGAAGTCGGTGGTCGCGTTCGATAACCTGGTCGATGTGCCCGTCGAGAAGCGCCGTATGCAATTTGCATTCGACAAGCTGATGGTTTCGCCGGAGATGAAGGAGATCGGTGTCGGCGACATCAAGGATGATCGCATGGCGCGCGCCATCGGCATCGTCGTCGAAGGCTACGAGTTGAAACGCACCCCGACGCCGAAGGAGATCTTCTCGCGCGATTTTCTGCCGCCGCGCAGCGAACGCAATCTGGTCTATACGGCCAACTGACAGCTGACATGACGGAGCATTTGTCCGCGGCGCACCGGGACCGAACGAGGCCTCCTGCCTCAGGCCAGCATCGCTCATGCGGATGGCCTGATCACGGAGGTTTCGACCGGCGCCGGACCGACGACCTCGCCGCGGACGAACGACCTCGTCATCCCCGCGCTCATCAATGCCCACGACCACGCCCGCCCCTCGATGACGTCGTTCGGCGCATCGGGGATGCCGCTGGAGTCCTGGATCCTGCGCTCGGCATTCGGCACACCGCCGGACGCCTATCTCGCCGCGGCGGTATCCCTCGCCCGTTCGGCACGCGCGGGCTGCGGCGGCGCGATGATCCATTACACGCGCCCGAGCGGCAAACTGCCGATCGTCGATGAGGCCATCGCGATCGCACAAGCTGCTGGCGACGTTGGCATACGCCTCGCTTTTGCCCTGGCCGTGCGCGATCAGAATCCGCTGGTTTATGGCGATGGCGCCGATGTGCTGGCTGCTCTTCCGGAAGAGCATCGCAGCACGATCAGCGACATGTTCGTTCGCCCGACGCCGACGCCATCCGACTATCTCGACCGCGTCGATGCCATTCATGCGGCCATCGCCGGCCCCATGATCGACGTGCAATACGGACCGGCCGGCGTGCAATGGTGCTCGCCCGCACTGCTCGAAGCCATAGCCGATCGTTCCGCCGCCACCGGCCGGCGTGTGCACATGCACCTGTTGGAGACCATCTATCAGCGCCAGTGGGCCGACCGCGCATTTCCAGGCGGCGTGGTGCGTTTCCTGAAAGACATCGGCCTGCTGACGGATCGCCTGACGATCGCGCATGGCATCCACGCGCGACCGGACGAACTGGACATGATCGCCGAATCCGGCGCGACCATCGTGACGAATTTTAGTTCGAACCTGCATCTGCATTCCGGCTTCGCGCCGATCGCCGACGCGCATCGCCGTGGCTGCCTGATCGCCGTCGGCATCGATGGTGTCGCGCTGGACGAAGACGACGATGCCATCCGCGAGATGCGCCTCGTGCAGATGGCCCATGGCGGCCTTGGCTTCGAGCGCGTCTGGAGTCGCGGCGAGTTTCTGTCACTTGCCGTCCGCAACGGCCGCAGATCGGTTGGAGCGCCGGGCACGGGCACGCTCGCAGCCGGCGAAGCCGCGGATTTCGCCCTGCTCGACATCGGCCATCTCGATCGCGATGCGATCATGTCGGTCGATCCCGTCGATATGCTGTTCGCACGCGGCAACAGCAGCTGCGTGCGCGACGTCGTCGTCAACGGCCGCACGATCGTGCGCGACGGCAAGCCGACGGGCGTCGATCTCGATGCGATGGAGACGGAGATCCGCGCGATGTATCGAAAGAATGTGCCGCAGTTCGAAGCGCTGGAGAATGCGTGGCAGCCGCTGGAAGGCGCGTTGACACATTGGTTCAGGCATCAGGGCTGCTGTTAGCTCCGCCGAGGCCCGAGCTCTCAGTTCACCTGGCGCTTCTCTAGCTTTCGCGCCAGCGTCCGCCGGTGCATGCCGAGGCGTCGGGCCGTCTCAGAAATGTTGAAGTCGCTCTCCACCAGCGTCTGGTGGATATGCTCCCACTCCAAAGTCTTGATCGAGGTCGGACGCTCGGTGAGCGCCACCTGCGTGTCGCCGGCGGCCTTGCGGAAGCCCTCTTCGATATCGTCGGTATTCGATGGCTTGGCCAGATAGTGACAGGCACCGAGTTTGATGGCCTCCACCGCCGTGGCGATACTGGCATAGCCGGTCAGCACGACGATCAGCATGTCTTCGCTCAACCCATGCAACGCTTCGACACAGGCAAGACCCGACGCGCCGGCGAGCTTGAGATCGACCACCGCATAGCCGGGCACCTTGTCGCCGAGGACGTCGGTGAGGGTTTCAAACCCCTCCGCGTGCAACACGCTGTAACCACGGCGCTCGAACGAGCGCTTGAGGGTACGGGCAAAACCTTCATCGTCCTCGACGATGATCAACAGACGTTCATCGGACATGGCGATGCGCTCCTATCGCGAGGGCAGACAGCGGCAACGACAACGTCACGACGGCGCCGCCGACGGGCCGATTGTCCGCGAGGACCGAACCGCCCAGCTTGCGGACGGCATTGAAGACCAGAAACAGGCCGAGCCCGCGACCGGTCTGTCCCTTGCTGGAATTATAGGGCTTTCCGAGATTTGCTAAAGTGTCCGCCGGAAAGCCGGGGCCCATGTCGCTGACCTTCAGGGCCAGCGTGTCGCCGTCCCGTTCCAGCGCCAGGCGGATCCAGAGCGGCGACACTTCATTGGCATTGTCGAGCACATTGAAGATCATCTGCTTCAAGGCGGAGTCGGACACGATCGGCATGTCGTTCCCAAAGTGGTTCTCATAGACGAGCGTGCCGCTCGAGCGCGCGACGCGCCAGTCTTCCACCAGTTCGCCGAAGAAGTCGTTGACCGACGTCACCACCGGCGCTTCGCCACGCATGTCGCCGGCGGACATCAGGATGCCGGTCACGATCGCCTTGCAGCGCTGCACGTCGGCTTGCATCTCGGCGATCTCCTCCATCAGGACGGGGTCCTTCGCGAGCGCCGGCATGCGCCGCCAATCGCTGAGGATGACGGAGAGCGACGCCAGCGGCGTGCCGAGTTCGTGGGCGGCGCCCGACGCCAAAAGCCCCATGCGGACGATATGATCTTCCTCGGCGGCCTGCTGGCGCAAGGCGGCGAGGCCGCTGTCGCGGTCGCGCAGGTTGCGTGCAATCCGCGTCATGAACACCACGATCAGAGCCGCGTCGAGCGCGAAGCAGATCAACGTACCCCAGATGTGGAGTTGAAACAGATTGTCGGCCATCGACTCCGGCAGCGCCAGGGGTCGATGGAACGGGATCAATCCGGCAAAGCAGGCGCAGGCAATGACCACGATGATCCAGGTCGAACGCGCATTGAGCAGCATCGCGCCGAGCGTGACCTGCAGGAGATAGAGCGACACGAACGGATTGGTGGCACCGCCGCTGAGATAGAGTTGCGCCGTCAGCGCAGCGACATCGAGCAGCAGCAACATCAACAATTCGCGGTCGCGCGCATCGGTCTGCTTGCGCAGCCACTCCTGGCTGATGACATTGAGGAAGATCGAGCCGCACAGCACCGAGATCATCGGCATCAGCGGCAGTTCGACGCCCATCGCAAAATGCACGAAGGCGATGGTGAGTACCTGGCCGACCACGGCGATCCAGCGCAGCTGGATCAACAGGTTGATGTTCTTGGCGTTGGTGGTTTCGTCGAGCGGCAAGGCGATCGACGACATGGCCGCGCCGCTGCGTCGATGCGCAACGGCATCCGGACCGACGCCGGCCCCATCCGATCCAACTGTGCGCGACATTCCCAGAGCTGGCATTCTCCACCACGGTCAAGGTTGCGGCCGGACCAGCCGGCGCGACGTCGTCATGTCATATGCGAGATGGTGCTTTTTTCCGAATCCGCCACTCGTCGCGACCGACATAGATGGCGGCAGCCGTCAGCATCAAAGCCAGCCCGAACCATGTCAGCGCATAGACGGCATGGTTATTGGCAAAGGAAACGACGGTCAGGCCTCCATGGGGCTGGCCGATGCCGTCCAGGGATTTGTCGGCATCGACAAAATAAGGTGCCACGACGCCCAGCCTCCGGCTTTCGGCGATCGCCGCCACGTCGCGGGAAAACCAGCGATCACCGCCGGGATCGTTACTCCGCAAAAACCCGCCGTTGGGCTCGGAGATCCGCAACAGGCCGGTAACGGTCACCGGGGTTGTCGGCGCGGCGAAACGGTCCGCCTTGCGCTCGTCGGAACTGATAAAGCCGCGATTGACGAGAATGGTGAAGCCGGCATCGGTTCGCAGCGGCGTGATGACCCAGAACCCTGCGCCGAGATCGGATACCGCCTGCACCAGCGCATCCTTCTCCGGCACGAATGTACCGGTCGCCCCGACGCGGCGATATTCGTCATCGCTGCGGGTGACGTTAGACCACGCTGCTGGACCGGGTGCGGCGACCGGTGCAGCGTGGCTGCGCTGATCGACACGTGCGATCAGATCTAGCTTCCAGGCGCGCCGCTCGACCTGCCAGATGCCGAGCGCCGTAAAACCTGCGATGCCGAGTGCGGCGACGATCGCAAGCAGCGACAGCGTGACCGTACCGCGCGGGGCACGATCAGACTCGCTCATCAGAGCATGTTCCTCATGTCGTGCACCGGCATCATGTTCACGTTGAGGTGATACATCACCCAGAGCGAACCGCTCAGCGCGATGACCACGACGATCAGGGTGAAGATCAACGCCATCATGGTCCAGCCGGAATCCGACGTGGTGTTCATGTGCAGGAAGTAGATCATGTGAACCACGATCTGCACCATGGCCATCGCGACGATGATCGCGATGGTCCAGTTCTTGTTCTCGATCGCCCCCGTCATCACCAGATAGAACGGAATGGCGGTGAGAATGACCGACAGAATGAAGCCCGTCAGGTAGGACTTCATCGATCCATGATCGCGGCCGTCATCGTGGCCATGATCATGCGCGCGATCGCCGTGATCGTGGCCGGCGTGTGCATCGGCGCTCATCGCACGACTCCCATCAGATAGACGAAGGTGAAGACGCCGATCCAGACGACGTCGAGGAAGTGCCAGAACATGCTGAGGCACATCAGCCGGCGCTGGTTGGCCTCGATCAGTCCGAACTTCGCCACCTGAACCATCAGCACCACCAGCCAGATGATGCCGAAGGTGACGTGCAGGCCGTGGGTGCCGACCAGCGTGAAGAAGGACGACAGGAACGCACTGCGCCACCAGCCCGCACCTTCATGGATCATGTGGTGGAATTCGTAGAGTTCGATACACAGGAAGGCGAAGCCGAACAGGCCGGTGATTGCCAGCCAGAGCAGCGTCGTGTTCTTCTTGCCCTTCATCATCTCCAGCATGGCAAAGCCATAGGTGATCGACGAGAACAGCAGCATCGCGGTGTTGAGCGCGACCAGTTTGAGGTCGAACAGATCCTTCGGGCCGGGGCCGGCGGCATAACTGGTGCCGAGCACGCCGAAGGTCGCGAATAGCATCGCGAAAATCAGGCAGTCGCTCATCAGATAGAGCCAGAAGCCCAGCATCGTGCTCTGGCCGGGCGGATGATCGTGCTCGTCGGCGACGTAGAAGACAGGAACGTCGCCGTTCATGGTTTGGATCGATGCACTCATGATGCGGCCTGTGCTGCAAGCAGTTCGCTGCGCTTGGTTTCCGTCGCGATGACCTGGTCGACCGGGATGTGGAAATCGCGCTTGTAGTTGAAGGTGTGATAGATCGCGCCGGCAATCAGGGCGACGAAGCATACCGCTGCGAAAGCCCACATGTACCAGATCAGAGCGAAGCCGAGCGCGGTAGCCAAGCCCGACAGGATGATGCCTGCGCCGGTATTCTTCGGCATGTGGATCGGCCGGAAGCCCTGATGCGGACGCTGGTAGCTGCGGTTCTTCATGTCGTACCAGGCGTCGTTGTCGTGAACCACCGGAGTGAATGCGAAATTGTAGTCCGGCGGCGGCGACGAGGTCGCCCATTCCAGGGTGCGGCCGTTCCACGGGTCACCCGTGAGATCGGCCAGTTCCTTGCGTCTCCAGACGCTGACGGCGATCTGCACCAGCAGCGCACCGGTACCTGCGGCGATCATCGCCGCGCCGATGCCGGCGATGACGAACCAGATCTGCAGCGACGGATCGTCGAACACGCGCATGCGGCGGGTGACGCCCATCAGGCCAAGCACATACAGCGGCGTGAAGGCGACCCAGAAGCCGGGCACCCAGAACCAGAACGAGACCTTGCCCCAGAACTCATCGAGCTTGAAGCCGAACGCCTTCGGGAACCAGAAATTGATCGCCGCGAATACACCGAACACGACGCCGCCGATGATGACGTTGTGGAAGTGAGCGATCAGGAACAGCGAGTTATGCAGCACGAAGTCGGCCGGCGGAATCGCCAGCATGACGCCGGTCATGCCGCCGATCGTGAAGGTCAGCATGAAGGCAATCGTCCACATCATCGGCAGATCGAAGCGAATGCGGCCGCGATACATCGTGAACAGCCAGTTGAATATCTTCGCACCCGTGGGGATCGAGATGATCATCGTGGTGATGCCGAAGAACGAGTTGACACTCGCGCCCGAGCCCATGGTGAAGAAGTGATGCAACCACACGAGATACGACAGGATGGTGATGACGATGGTGGCGTAAACCATCGAGGTGTAGCCGAACAGCTTCTTGCCGGAGAAGGTCGACGTCACTTCGGAGAACACGCCGAACAGCGGCAGGATCAGGATGTAGACTTCCGGGTGGCCCCAGATCCAGATCAGGTTCACATACATCATCGGGTTGCCGCCGAGATCGTTGGTGAAGAAGTTGGTTCCCACGTAACGATCGAGCGACAACAGCGTCAGACACGCCGTCAGCACCGGGAAGGAGGCGACGATCAGAACGTTGGTGCAGAGCGATGTCCAGGTGAACACCGGCATCTTCATCAACGTCATGCCGGGGCAGCGCATCTTGACGATGGTCGCGATCAGGTTGATGCCGGATAACGTCGTGCCGACACCTGCGACCTGTAGTGCCCATATGTAGTAATCGACACCGACATCGGGGCTGTAGCCGATATTCGACAATGGCGGATAGGCCAGCCAGCCGGCCTTGGCGAACTCACCGATGAACAACGAGATCATGACCAGGATGGCGCCG
>JAPLPC010000093.1:14961-20562 GCA_026400425.1 Hyphomicrobiales bacterium
GCCGATCTGCAACGGCACGATGTAGTTCATCAGTCCGGTCACGAACGGCATCGCCACGAAAAAGATCATGATCACGCCGTGCGCGGTGAACACCTGATCATAGTGATGCGCGTTCAGGTAGCCTTCGGAACCGTTGAATGCCAGCGCCTGTTGCAGACGCATCATCACGGCGTCGGCGAAGCCGCGTAGGAACATCACGAGACCGAGGATCATATACATGATGCCGATCTTCTTGTGGTCCACGCTGGTGAACCACTCTTTCCAGAGATAGCCCCACAGCCTGAAGTATGTAAGGCCGGCCATCAGCGCGATGCCACCCAGCGCCACGGCGCAGAAGGTCGCGACGACGATCGGTTCGTGCAACGGCAGCGATTCAAAGGTAAGGCGACCGAACAGCAGCTTGGCAAGCCCTGTATTTTCAGCAATTCCGGTTGCAGCAGACATGGGACTCGATCCGCATTAAGTGTTGGAGGCGCGTCGCTCAGCGGGCGACGGCACAGGCGTAAACTGGAAAGGCTTGGACGTATTGCGTCGGCGCGGCAGGCCCGCACCGCTCATCGGCGTCGGATCACCCGGTGTCGTGGTGCGATCGGCAGCTTCGCGGACGGCATCGGCGACCGTGCAAACGCTGGCGACATAGTTCTTCACCGCAGCAGAGCCGTCGAGCTGCGAGATATTGTACTTCAGCGGCAGAATGTTGCGGGCACTCGCGATGCCCATGCCGCCCTTCGAATCGATCGCCATCATTTCGCTCATGCACATCTTGCCGGGCTGGGCGCATTGATTGAGGATCAGCTTGTAGAGGTCGGCATCGACAGCGTTGTAGAGCTTAGCCGGCACCTTCTCACTCGGCTTTTCAAGCTCGAGATAGACATCGCGGTTAAGCTTGTCAGGGCTGACTTTGGCTTTGGCAATCCAGGCATCGAAGCCGGCCTGATCGACGCCGTGGAACGCGAAGCGCATATTGGAGAAGCCGGCGCCCGAGTAATTGGCCGAGAAGCCTTCAAATTTGCCGGGTTTGTTGATGACGGCATGAAGCTTGGTTTCCATCCCCGGCATTGCATAGATCTGGCCGGCCAGTGCGGGGATATAGAATGAGTTCATAACCGAGGTGCTGGTAATCTTGAAGCGGATCTGGCGATCCACTGGCGCGGCAAGTTCGTTGACCGCAGCCACGCCGTATTCCGGATATATGAAGAGCCACTTCCAGTCGAGCGCAACGACCTCGACGACCAGCGGATCACTCAGCGTCGCTGCCTTGCCAGGCGCGATCCGGTCGAGGCGGCGATAGGGATCGAGAAGATGGGTGCTGCTCCAGGTGACGGCGCCGAGGCAGATGATGATCAGCAGCGGCATAGCCCAGATCACGAGCTCGAGATGCGTCGAGTGATCCCAGTCCGGCTCATACTTCGCCTCGGTATTGGCCTGGCGATACTTCCAGGCGAAGAACACCGTGAGCGCCATCACCGGAATGATGATGATCAACATCAGCACAACCGACACGACCACAAGATCGCGCTGCTGTACGGCGACGTCGCCTGCGGGATTCATGACGACGAAATTGCAACCGCTCAACAAGGCAACCAGCGGCAGCAGAAGGAAGATCCGGAGGCGGCTCAAGATGTTACCCATTCGATGAAAATCCGTTTGGTGGGCACGGATAGGCGCATTTGCTGCATGGCAACATTGGACAATTTGTCCAATGGTTCGAAAGGGCGCTTCGCGACAAATCGTCAAAGTGCCGGCATGCATCTTCGCGCCGGATGCAGTATACGCAACCCTACGATTCAAATGGATTGAAGATTATGGCGCAGGCGTCATCAACGTTGGAACAGGACGCGCGTCGCTTGCACGCGGACGACCACGGCAAGGTGAACCCGGGTGAGATCGCCATCGGTGTGATCATCGGTCGGACCTCGGAATTCTTCGACTTCTTCGTGTATGCGATCGCCTCGGTGCTGGTGTTCCCGAAGCTGGTGTTCCCGACCCACGATCCGCTCACGGGCACGCTGTATTCGTTTGCGATCTTCGCCCTCGCCTTCATCGCCCGTCCGATCGGCACCATCGTCTTCACCGAGATCGATCGTCGCCAGGGCAAAGGCGCGAAGATGACCGTGGCGCTGTTCCTGCTCGGCGTCTCCACCGTGGCAATCGCCTTCCTGCCTGGTTATGAAACCATCGGTATCGCATCTGCCTGGTTGCTGGCCGCGGCACGCATCGGCCAGGGCCTGTCCTGGGGCGGCACCTGGGACGGTCTCGCTTCGTTGCTGGCATTGAACGCGCCGGAAGGTCGTCGCGGCTGGTATGCCATGATCCCGCAATTGGGAGCGCCGATCGGCCTGATCGTCGCCTCGGCGCTGTTTGCCTTCTTCGTCAACACGCTGTCGGCGGATGATTTTCTCGACTGGGGCTGGCGCTATCCGTTCTTCGTCGCTTTCGCCATCAACGTGGTGGCGCTGTTCGCCCGGCTCCGTATGGTGGTGACTCCGGGCTATACCGAACTGTTCGAATCCCGCGAGCTCGAGCCATCGTCGGTGACGGAAACCATTGCGCAGCAGGGCCGCACCATCGTGGTCGGCGCTTTCGCACCGCTCGCATCATTCGCCCTGTTCCATATGGTCACGGTGTTCCCGCTCTCCTGGGTATTCCTGTTCACCCGCGAGACGCCCGGCCGCTTCCTGGTGATCGAATGCGTCGGAGCCGTGGTCGGTATCATTGCGATGCTGATTTCGGGTTATGTCGCCGACAAGGTCGGTCGCCGCACGCTGCTCGCAGGCTCGGCGATCGCGATTGCGGTGTTCAGCGGCTTCGCTCCGCAGTTGCTGGATGGCGGACTTGCCGGCGAACTGGCCTTCATGATCCTCGGCTTCGCCTTGCTCGGCCTGTCACTCGGCCAGTCATCGGGCTCGGTCGCGTCCAGCTTCCACAAGCGCTATCGCTATACGGCCTCGGCCCTGACCACCGACCTCGCCTGGCTGTTCGGCGCCGGCTTCGCGCCGCTGGCCGCGCTGCTGATGTCGAGCCATTTCGGCCTGCCGTCATCGGGCATTTACCTGCTGTCCGGCGCAGTTTGCACGCTGCTCGCAATTTCGATCAACCGGCAGTTCGCCAGCCGCGATGCGGAAGCTGTGCAGCCATAAGATCCTGTAGTTTCACAGACAAAAGGGTCCGGCCGAACGCCGGGCCCTTTTTCGTACCGGCCCATGACGGCGCCTCATGAATTAAAACGGCCGATATCGTGCGGTCGCCTTGCGGCGTCATCGCGCCATCGTCCGCCGCAAGCGCAATGCGTTGGCGACCACGACGATGGACGATCCCGACATCGCGACGGCTGCGACCAGCGGCGTCACATGACCGAAAACCGCGACCGGTACAGCAATGACGTTGTAGCCGACGGCGAGCGCGAGATTCTGCTTCACCAGTTTCCGCGCCGCGCGCGCGACCGCGAGCGCCAGCGGCACGGCTGACAGATTGTCGCGCAGAAAAACCAGATCGGCAGCGTTGCGGCCGATGTCGGCCGCGGAGGCGGGCGCCATCGAGGCGTGAGCGGCCATCAATGCCGGCGTATCGTTGAGGCCATCACCGACCATCAGCACTTTTTTTCCGGCTTTGGCGAGATCGGCGACATGCTCGGCCTTGCCGCCGGGAAGCACGCCGGCAAAGGCAGCGACACCGAGCGAATTCGCCAGCGCGCGCACCGGCGCTTCACGATCGCCGGAGACGATTTCGATAGCGAAATGGTCGCGCTTCAAATCGGCGATAGTATCAGCAGCGCCGGCGCGCAGGCTGTCCTCGAAACGGAAGTCGGCCAGACGCCGGCCATCGCGTGACAGCATGACGGACGATGCAGCGCCGTCGGAACACGGCACGGATTGCAGCGCCCATTCGGGACGGCCGAGCCGCAACAAGCTGCCCTCCATCCACGCTTCGATGCCGCAACCGGGAATCTCGGCGATCGCATCGAAGATCATCGGCGGCGCAACCGGCCGTGCCGATGCCAAGGCACGCGAGAACGGGTGCCGCGAGTGGGCGGCAATGCTGCCGGCCAAGGTCAGCATCGCCGGATCAAAACTGTCCGCATCGACGAGGCGCGGCTGGCCTTCGGTCAACGTCCCGGTCTTGTCGAACACGATCGTATCGACCTCAGCCAGGCGCTCCAGCGCGCCGCCGTCCTTGATCATGATGCCGGCCTCGAACAGCCGCCGCGCCGCCACCACCTGCACCATCGGCACTGCGAGGCCGAGGGCGCAAGGACAGGTGATGATCAGCACCGCGACCGCAATGGTGATTGCATGGTGCCAATCGCCTTCGACGAACATCCATCCGGCAAGCGTGATGGCGGCGGTGAGATGGACCACCGGCGCATACAGCGCGGAAGCGCGATCAGCGATGCGGCGATAGGCCGAGCGGCCATGCTCCGCCGCTTCCATCATGCGCAGCATCTCCGCGAGAAACGAGTCGTTCGCAGCCGCCGTCGCGGTGATCGTCAGCGGTCCGGTGAGATTGAGCGTGCCAGCGCGCAACATGTCGCCCGGCTGCGCCGACTGCGGCACGCTTTCGCCGGTGACGAGCGCCACATCGAGCGCCGATCGGCCTTGCATCACCACGGCATCCACCGGCACGCGCTCGCCGGCCGCCAACAGGATGGTCATGCCGGGCTTGATCTCGGCCACCGGCATATAGGTTTGTGCGCCGTCGACCTGCTGCACCAGGGCGCCGCGCGCGGCCAGCCGCGCCAGCCCCTTCACCGCCACACGCGCGCGTTCGCGCATCATGTGATCGAGGGTGCGGCCGATCAGCAGAAAGAACAGCAGCGACACCGACGCATCGAAATAAGCGTGCGGGCCATGGGTCGCCGTCTCGTACAGACTCATGCCGAACGCGAGCAACACGCCGAGTGAGATCGGCACGTCCATATTGGTGCGGCCATGGCACAGCGCCTGCCATGCCGAGCGAAAGAACACCCGGCCGGAATAGATCAGTGTCGGCAACGCGATCAATGCGGACAGACCGTGAAATAGATCGCGCGTCGCCGGATCGGCACCGGACCAGATCGAGACCGACAACAGCATGATATTGCCGGCCGCGAAGCCGGATACGGCCAGCGCACGGATCAATCCGGACAGCGTGGTGTCCCCGGCATCGCCATCGACCTCGAACAGATGCGCTTCATAGCCGACGTCACGCAACGTGCCGATGAAATCGGGCGGCGTGTCGAGATCGGCCCGCCATTTGATCGTGACGCGCCGGGTGGAGAGATTGAGCCGCGCCGAACTGACGCCGGGAAGCGCGCCCAGCGCTTTCTCGACAGTGTGGATACAGGCGCCGCAATGCGCCTCCGGAACCGACAGATCGGTCTGCCGGAGATTGCCGGCGATCGGGCGGCTGGCCAACAGCACCTCGCGCGGATCGGTCGCCGCCAGCATCGCCAGTTCTGCGCCCGTGCCACAACAACTCATGGAGATCCCGATCATGATGCCAACGGCATCAAGATTAGGTCATGGCACGCACGGGGCGATTGATTCAGGTCAACTGATGACTTGGTGACGTCGCGACCATCGAGACGGCGAAACCGCAGAGCTCCTCTTCCCCCTCTCTCGC
>JAPLPC010000093.1:20632-25519 GCA_026400425.1 Hyphomicrobiales bacterium
TGTGGCTTCCCCACCCTGACCCTCCCTCGCAAGCGGGAGAGGGGACACGACTGCCGGAGTGGGAGAAGTGCTGCCACTCAACGTCGGCGCCCCGGCTTTACGTCAATTAATCGCGCAGATCGTAACGATAGGATTTGGAGACGATCTGCCAGCCGTCGGCGAGCTTCATGGCGATGAGATAATCGGTGAAATAGCGCGGCGGCAGCTGGCAACGGACCTTGATGAAGGCGGTCTTCTCATCGGAGCGATCGATGGTGACGACAAAATCCTCGCGCGCTTTGCCCTCGGACTTATTGGACGCGCGCTTGCGAACCATGGCCATCCAATCGGGCACGGTCAGCACTTTCAATTCACCGTTCTCGACCCAGCGCAGATCGGCGCTGGGATGGAAGATCGCGCCAAGCTTGTCGGCATCGGACTCATAAAGCCCGTCGAAATAATGCTGGATCACAGCATCGACGGTCGATCGATCATAGGCCATGGCAGATTCCCCAACGCGCGGTTTTGCTCGAGCAATTATGGCATAGCGGGCGCCGTCACGCCATGCATCGCGGTGCTCATGCACCGATCGGGCGATGTGACAACGTCACCTGGAACGGCTGTCGCGCCGCCCCGTTATTCGCACATGACATTTTCCGAGTTCGATCTGCAGCGCAACGAAGACGTCCATCTGGTGCTGGCCCGCGCTTTCGATGCGGCGTGGGAACCTTTTGTCGCGCATGAAGGTGACGCCGTTGATACCGACGACAACCGCCGCCGTCTGGCCGCCCGGATCGTCGCACTGGCCCGGTCAGGGCAGACGGATGAATACGGTCTGAGCCAGGCCGGTCTGACTTACATGCGCGTGCTGACCGAAGCGATGAGACTGTCCGAGCGAATACGCGACGTGCCGTCGCCCGAACTCGTGCCGCACGATGCAGAACACCGACATCTCGACGATGATGCGGTAGCAGCAATGTCGTCAGCTCTCGACCTCTGTATCGCTGAATTGCCTCTGTCGATCCCTGAAGACACGGTACAGGTCCTTTCCAGCAGCATTGTCGACGAGACCGCACGGGGCGAGCGCGCTCCGGAACGCTTGCATTTCCAGGCCATGGCGACGCTCATGTCGCGTCAGTGATCTCCTGGACTTTCCTACCGCGCATCGGCGGATCGACCTCGGCCCATTCCGAGACGCAACGTTCGAGATCCCGCAGGTTCTGTCGCATCTGCTCTAGGGAAAAGCCGATGGCGAAGAAGCGCTCGGCCATGTCGCCGGGCAAACCGCGCGTGAGGCCTTCCTGGCGCAGTAGCGCGACCTCTTCGGCATATAGTTTCAACGCCGACTGTACCGGATAGATCGCCGGCGCGCCGGTGCCGCTACGCAGCGCCACGGCGGTGGAGTGCAGGAACGACGCCATGGTCTCGCTCACCCGCGCCAGCGGGCCGACCAGTCTGACCTGCAATGGCGACGGCAACGGCACCACCGTGGAACGCCCGATCATCACCAGATCGTGGCGCAGGCGCAGCGTCGTGCGCAGCAATGGGCCGGTGTCGGGGCCTCTGGAGAGATGCGCGGCGCGTTCGCGTTCCGCTTCGGCGCCGATCGCCTGCAGGCTGGTGATCGCAAGTCCGATGCCGTCCTGCAGCCGGTGCAGGGTTTCGTTGTCACGGCCGCGGGTCAGTGCGGCCAGCAGTTCGGTGAGCGCGGTCGCGATCAGGTCGAGCGCCTGCGCCGCATTGTTGCGCACCTGACTATGCGCCCGTGAAGGCAGCACGATGAACGACACCAGCAGTCCCGTGATCGCGCCGACGGTGACTTCGAGCACGCGATCGATGGCCGATTCCAGCGGCGTGTTGTGATTCATCAAAGGCAGCAACAGCACGATGATCGCGGTGACCGGCGCAACATTGAGGCTGGCATTGATCGCCGCGATGAAGGCCAGTGGCAAGACCGCCAGCACCAAGACCAGCAACAGCATGCCCTCGTTGGAATGCGGAATCATGATCGCCACCGCGCCGCCATATAGGGCGCCGCCGACGGTCCCGATCAGATAATCGCGGGTGGCCTTCAGCGAACGCCCGACGCTCATCTGGGTGACGATGATCGATGTGAGCACCGCCCAGAGCGGCAGCTTGAGTCCAACGGTCAGCGCCACGACCAGCGCACTCAGCGCGGCCGCGGTCACCCGGATACCGAGGCCGAGTTCGATCGTATGGGCTCGGAAAAAGCCGACCACGCGCTTGAGCGCACCTAAAATTTTCCGGAAAACGGACATGAGACGATGTTTTTCCTGATGCAAATCGCAGGCGGTCGCATGGCTGCTCCCCGCGCTGCCATGCCGTCTTGTAACGCCGATCGGGCTTGCTTATGGCTAATTCAATAAGAGTGAGGAAACACAATGGCCAATGAGACCGCAACGCTTGCCGCCTACGTCGCTCAGCTGAAGTTCGACGACATTCCGCAGGACGTGCTGGAGCGGGCCAAGTGCCTCACCCTGGACTATCTGGGCAGTACCATCCGCGCCCGCAAGGAAGCCGAATCCACGCCGTCGATCCTGAAGATGCTGGAAGCCCTGTCGCTGGACGGCAATGGCGAAGCCACCGTGTTCGGCGACAGCAAGACCTGGACGCCGGCGGTCGCGGCGCTGCTGAACGGCGCGCTCGGCCACTCCCTCGATTTCGACGACACCCATGCCGATTCCTCCTTGCATCCGAGCGCTCCCGTGGTCCCCGCCGCCTTCGCCGTCGGCGAAATGGTCGGCGCCTCCGGCAAGGACGTGCTGACCGCCATCGTCGCCGGCTACGAGGTCTGCTGCCGGCTCGGCAATGCGCTCGACCCGACCTCGCATTACGCCAAGGGCTTTCACCCCACCGCTACCGCCGGCACCTACGGTGCCGCAGCAGCGGCCGGCAAGCTGTTCGGCCTGTCCACCGAGCAACTAATCTCGGCGTTCGGCGTGTCGGGAAGCCAGGCCGCGGGCTCGCTGCAATTCCTGGTCAATGGCGCCTGGAACAAGCGCTACCAGGTCGGCGCCGCCGCCATGAACGGCGTGATTGCCGCGACGCTGGCGCGCAACGAATTCGTCGGCGCCACCGAATCCGTCGAAGGCAAGCACGGCCTCTTGGTCGGCTATAGCGACGACGCGCATCCGGAGAAGGCCACGGCCGATCTCGGCAAGGTCTATGAGACCATGAAGATCGGCGTGAAGCCGTATCCGAGCTGCCGCTACACCCATGCGGCGATCGACACACTGATCGCCATGCGCCGCGAGCACAATCTGACCCCCGACCAGGTCAAGCGCGTCGAGATCGGCCTGCACCGCAATGGCATCACCCTGACCGGCGACGCCGCCACCAAGCGCCACCCGACCTCCATCGTCGGCGGCCAGTTCTCGATGTTCTTCACCGGTGCGCTGGCCCTCGATCAGGGCTCGTTTGGCTGGGACGACTACAAGCGCCTCGGCGATGCGGCCATCGACGGGCTTGCCGACCGCTTCGACGTGGTGCAGGACGACCGCCTCGAGGGCAAGCGGCATCCCTTTGGCGCACGGGTGAGCATTCACACCGAAGATGGCGTGCACGAGCGTATCGCTGCCGATCCGTCCGGCGAGCCGGACTCGTTCCCGGATACCCGCGCCATGCAACAGAAATTCCTGCTGCTGGCCCGCCCCGTGCTCGACCAGCGCGCCGACAAGTTTGCCGATGCGATCTTGACGCTGGAGCGCTTCGACCGCGTGAGCACGGCGACGGCGCTGGGGCGTTAGCAGCCGCACAATCGAAAGTTGTCGGAACTCCGTTTACAGTTCCGCCGTCCCGTTGCACCTTGCGCCCACAAGAAAATGCAACGGGAGAAAACGACATGACACGCATCACAGCGATCGCGGCCGGCCTGGCCGTTGTCGGGCTGGCCTCCGTACCGGCCATTCACACCGCATTCGGCCAGTCCGATGCCGGATGGGTAACCTTGGTCGATGGCGCCAAGATGGGAGATTGGGACAAGGTCGGCGATGCCAACTGGGAAATGAAGGATGGCGCGCTGTCGGCAGACAAGCTGATCGGCAAGGACCCCGCCTATCTGGTCAGCAAGAAGAGCTACAAGGATTTCCAGATCAAGGCCGAGTTCTGGGCCGACGACGCTGCCAATAGCGGCATATTCATTCGCTGCGACACGCCCAAGGTGATCGACGCCAAGGCCTGCTACGAGGTCAACATCTTCGACAAGCGCCCCGACCCGAGCTACGGCACCGGCGCCATCGTCGATATTTCAAAGGTCGATCCAATGCCGAAAGCCGGCGGCAAGTGGAACACCTATGACATCACCGCCAAGGGCGGCAAACTGACGGTCATCCTCAATGGCCAGAAGACCGCCGATGTCGAGGACTCCAAGCACGCCGCCGGGCCGCTCGCCCTGCAATACGGCTCCGGCGTGGTGAAATTCCGGAAGGTGCAGATCAAGGAGTTGTAGGGCTTCCAGTCCATTGCAGCGAGAACTCCGTCATGGCCGGGCAGCGCGAAGCGAGGGCTTCGCTGAATGTCCGGCCATCAACGTCCTGGACTCAGCCAAATACGACCTGGCTCAAGACGTGGATACCCGGCATTCGCCGGGCATGACGAGAGAGAACCGCGGGGCGACTATATGAGAGTTTTGATGCGCTAATAGGGACGGCGTGTCGCGCAATCTGCGGCTACTCCATCCCGGCCATTTCCTGCTAGGGTGCCCGCCATGAGCTGGCACCCCTCCAACGACCCCATTCTCGGCGATCCGCAGACCTGCGACGCGCTCGAGCTCGTCATCATCCCGCGCACCCGCGACCTGGGCGACGGCTTTGCCGTGCGCCGCGCGCTGCCGCATGGCAAGCGGCAGATGGTCGGCCCCTTCATCTTTTTTGACCATTTCGGCCCGAT
>JAPLPC010000166.1 GCA_026400425.1 Hyphomicrobiales bacterium
TGAAAGCGCGCGACAGCAGAATGTCATCGAGTTCGGACGCCACCAGCATCGCCTTGTAGTCGGGCTCAGCCATGCTCTCTTCGGTGGCGATGAATTTGGTGCCCATGTAGCTGAGATCGCAGCCGAGCACTTCGGCGGCCAGCACCGCTTCGCCATCGGAGACGCCGCCTGCCAGCACGACGGGGCCATCCCAGAAGGCACGGACCGCGCGCACGAACGCGAAGCCGTTGACCCAGCCGGTCTGCCCGCCCGCGCCGGCCGTCAGCAGGATCAACCCATCGACGCCCGCGGCGATCGCCTTCTTCGCGTGGCGGATCGACGCCACGTCCGCGAACACCATGCAGCCGGCTTCGCGCAGCGGCGGTACCACTGCATCGGGCGGCCCGACGCTGGTGATGACCATTTCGCAACCCTGACGGATCACCGCGGCGACATCCTGCTGCAACGTCTCGCGGCGAATGATCAAATTTGGACAGAACGGAGCATCGGCCGGCCCCAACGCGTCGGCGATCCGCTGCAGCCATTCGGAGAACTCCGCCTCGCTGCGGCAATTCGCGGTGGGGAATGCGCCGATGACGCCGGCCTTGCAGGCGGCGATGACGAGATCGGGTCCGGACACGCGAAACATCGGCGCTGCAATCAGCGGCACCGACAAGCGCGGGCGAATGGTGTCCGCAAAACGCGCGGCGGCAGTCTTGCCAGGCAGGTCCACCATCAGGCCACGACCGCGATCGGTGCGGAGATCCCGTTGTCGCCAGCCCCAGCCAGAAGCGATGCCATCACTCGCAGGGATACGCGTTTCTCGACGATCGGCAGCAGCGGCATTCGTGTACATCCCGATTTTTTTTGAATTGGGTGGATGATAACGAAAAAAAGCAGTGGGGCGAATTCTAAATGCGACGAATCCGCACCGCTCGTATCAGGTTCGCACCTCCCCCGATCAAGGGGAGATGCTTAATCAACGCGTCGGAGAGGACGCATGCGCAAACGCCTGATCACTCCGCCGGTGTGGCTGCCGGTGTCGCGCCCTCGTTGCTGGTCGCCTTCGAGCCACCAGGGAAGATCTTGCGCACCAGCACATACAGCACGGGTACGAAGAACACGCCAAGCACGGTGGCCGCAACCATGCCGCCGGCGACGCCGATGCCGATGGCGTTCTGGCTGGCCGAGCCGGCGCCGGTGGCCAATGCCAGCGGCAACACGCCGAGCACGAAGGCCAGCGACGTCATCAGGATCGGGCGCAGACGCTGGCGCGCGGCATGCAGCGTGGCATCGACCAGCGACAACCCCTTCTGTTGCTGTTCGATGGCGAATTCCACGATCAGGATCGCGTTCTTTGCCGACAGGCCTATCGTCGTCAGCAAGCCGACCTGGAAATAGACGTCGTTGTTCTGCCCGAACAACGTCGCAGCCCCCAGTGCACCGAGAATACCGATCGGCACCGACAGCATCACCGCGAACGGGATCGACCAGCTCTCATACAGCGCTGCCAGACACAGGAACACGATCAGCACCGAGATCGCGTAGAGATACAATGTCTGGCTGCCGGTGAGGCGCTCCTGGAACGACAGACCGGTCCATTCATGCGTGTAGCCGGCTGGCAGTTTCTTCATCTGCTCGTCCACCGCCGTCATCGCCGTGCCGGAGCTGGTGCCCGGCGAGGCCTGACCTTGGATCTGCACCGCTGCGACGCCGTTGTAGCGTTCCAGCCGCGGCGAACCGAAACTCCAGCGACTGGTGGCGAACGCCGAGAACGGCACCATCGCGCCCGACGAATTGCGCACATACCATTTGCCGATATCGTTGGTGTCCATGCGGAACGCGGCATCGCCCTGCACATAGACCTGCTTGACGCGGCCGCGATCAATGAAGTCGTTGACATAGGCACCGCCCCACGCCGCCGATAGCGTGGTGTTGAGATCGGTGAGGTTGATCCCCAGCGCCGTCGCCTTGGCCTGATCGATATCGAGATTGAATTGCGGCGTGTCGTCCTGTCCGTTCGGCCGTGCTTGCGCGACGCGCGGATCGCCCGCCAGCGCGCCGAGCAGCTGGTTGCGCGTCTTCAGCAGTTCTTCATGGCCGGCATTGCCGGTGTCCTGCAGATAGAAGTCGAAGCCCGACGCGTTCCCGAAGCCCGGTAACGACGGCGGCAGCACCGCAAACGCCATCGCGTCGCGGATCTTCGAGAATGCCCCCATCGCGCGCCGCGCCACCGCCTGCGCGGATCGCTCATGATCCTCGCGCTCGGCGAAGGGCTTCAGGCTGACGAAAGCGAGGCCGACATTTTGGCCCTGCCCGGCGAAGGAGAAGCCACGCACGGCGAACACGCCCTGCACGGCATCCTTCTCGTTGTCCATATACTGCTTCTCGACCTGCTGGATGACGTCGAGCGTCCGCGCTGCCGTGGCGCCGACCGGCAGCTGCACCAGCGTGATGATCGTGCCTTGGTCTTCATCGGGCAGGAACGATGACGGCAGCCGTATGAACAGGAACACCATGCCCACGACCACGGCGACGAACGCGAGCAGCGCGCCCGCCGGACGCTTCACAAAACGACCGGTCGTCGACTGATAGCCGCCGGAGGCGCGATCGAAATTGCGATTGAACCAGCCGAAGAAGCCGCGCTTCTCGTGCTGGGCTTTTTCCGGCTTCTTCAGAATGGTCGCGCACAGGGCCGGTGTCAGGATCAGCGCCACCAGCACCGACAGAATCATGGCCGACACGAGGGTCAGCGCGAACTGGCGATAGATGATGCCGACCGAGCCCGAAAAGAACGCCATCGGAATGAACACGGCCGACAGCACGACGCCGATACCGACCAGCGCGCCGGTGATTTCGTGCATCGATTTCTCGGTCGCCTCGCGCGGCGACAGGCCCTCTTCCTCCATCACACGTTCGACGTTCTCGACCACGACGATGGCATCATCGACCAAAAGGCCGATCGCCAGCACCATGGCGAACATGGTCAGCGTGTTGATCGAATAGCCGGCGATGGAGAGAATACCGAAGGTGCCGAGCAGCACCACCGGCACTGCGATGGTCGGGATCAGGGTGGCGCGCCAGCTCTGCAGGAACAGGAACATTACCAGGAACACCAGCACCACCGCCTCGACCAGCGTATGCACTACCTTCTCGATGGACAGCTTCACGAAGGGCGTGGTGTCGTAGGGATAGATCACCTTCAGCCCCGCCGGCATATTGGCCGTGAGCTGATTGATCCGCGTCTTGACGCCTTCCGAAGTGGCCACCGCATTGGCGCCGGTGGCCAGGCTGATACCCATGCCGGCCGCAGGCTTGCCATTATAGCGCGCCACCGAGTCGTAGCTCTTGGAGCCGAGTTCGACCCGCGCCACGTCTTTCAGCCGCACGGTCTGGCCCGAGGTCGAGGTACGCAGGATGATGTCCTGGAACTGCTGGATGGTCTGCAGCCGGCTCTGCGAGGTGATGGTGGCATTGAGCTGCTGGCCGTCCACTGCCGGCAGGCCGCCGAGCTGTCCCGCGGTCACCTGAGTGTTCTGCGACTGGATTGCCTGGGTGATGTCACCCGGCATCAGACTGTACTTGGTCAGCTTATCTGCATCGAGCCAGATCCGCATGGCATATTCGGCGCCGAACAGCTGCACCTGGCCGACCCCCGACACGCGGCTGATCGGCTCGTTGATGGTGCTGGCCACATAGTCGGCGATGTCGCTGGCCGTCATCGAGCCGTCTTCGGACACGAAGCCGAGCACCATCAGGAAGATCGACGACGACTTCACCACGCGGATGCCCTGCTGCTGCACCACCTGCGGCAACAGCGGCGAGGCCAGCTGCA
>JAPLPC010000379.1 GCA_026400425.1 Hyphomicrobiales bacterium
CGCCGGATTGTTCTGGCCGTCGCCGTCGAGCGTCGCGACGATGCCGCCGCGCGCATGGCGCACGCCGGTGCGCACCGCCGCCGATTGGCCCGATGACGCGGCGTGATCGATGCGGCGCAGATTGCCGCGCGTCCGCATCAGTTCGGCGAGCAGCGCCGGCGTGCCGTCGGTCGAGCCGTCGTTGACATAGATGATCTCATAGGCCCAGCGGCCATCCAGCGCAGCCGCGATCTCGGTGATCAACGGCGCGACATTGCCCTCCTCGTTGCGCACGGGCACGACGATGGAGACATCGATATCGGTAGTGTCGGCTGCGGACAAAGCGAGGCTCATGGTTGGCGGGCTGGCTGCGGGAACTCGTCACAGCCACTCGGCGAAGAGGGCTTCTTATGGGGCGATGGCCGCGCGGGCAACCCTCTTCAGATGCGCCGCGGAGGGCCCCGGGAGCGGGTCGATATGGCCGCCCGGCCGAATGACGAAGGCCAGATGGCGCGCCGCGAACCAGTAGCGCACCGCCATGGCGACGATCCAGCCCAGCAGCCCTCCGGCCACGACGTCGCTCGGATGATGCGCCAGCAGCACCAGGCGGCTGCAGCAGATGATGACGGCATAGGCGAGCATCAGCACCCGCAACTGCGGCCACAGCGCCGCGACGGCAAAGGCGAGCGCGAAACTGGTGGTGGCGTGCCCGGACGGGAAACTCGCGTAGATTTCGGACCAGGCGAAATGCTTGAAGTGGAAGGCATCCGCGGCGCCACCGACGAATGGCCGCCCGCGCCCGATGGTGCCCTTCAGGACTTCGCCGAGCAGCACCGCCAGCCACACCGTCAGAAAGACGTATTGAAGGCGGGTACCGACGCTGAGCCAGATCGCCTGCGACATGCCACGCAGCCGCGGCGCCAGCAGCAACATGACGACGACGAGGCCGGTCAGCGCCGACAGCACATAGTCGGCCTTGCCGAAATCCGTCACGATCCGCAGCGGCCACAGGCCGGCGGTCCCGCGTGGCGGCATCAGGGCGATCTCATAGGCATCCAGCAGCACCATCAGCGCGATAATCACGCCCGCCGTCAGCGCACCGAAGGCGAGCGATCGCTTCGCCCAATAGCGCGCCGCTTCGGCTCGGCGCGAATGCGAGGGTGCGCGCACCAATTGCCCCAGCACCTGTTGGAGCACAGTCCCGAGTTGCGACAGGTATCCCGGCGCCGACATTATTCGGTGCCTTCGGAGCGATAGACGGCGATCGAAACCGCTTTGCCCTGCGAGTAATTATAGCCCTCGATGCGCGTGAACATGTTGTAGCGCAGACCGAGCGCCTCGGCGCGCTGGGCAAACTGGCGCTCGGAGCGATATTCGATCAGTGCAAAACGGCAACTTCCCTGGGCGAGAAAATCCGCGGCGCCAGCGCCGTCCGTGAGCTCCGTGGATGTGCCGACCATGAAGACCAGGCTCGGCTCATGATAACCAGCGGCGGCCGCCTTCGGCGCGACGCAGGCGACAGTGCGCAATGCGCGCGCCAGATGTACACTGGGAAACACCGGCCGCAGCGACGGCAGGAACACGCCGAAAAACGCGATGCTCATGAACAGCGACGCCACCACGCCCGACAGCAACGAGCGTTCGGCGCGGTTATCGTCATACATCATCCAGGCGAACAGGCCGAACACCAGCGCCCCGGCGGCGAACGGCCAGGCCAGGAACATCGGATGCCGGACGACGGCCACGGAGCCGACCAGCGCGCCCACGGCGGCCAGCACCGGGATTGCAAACCACCAGGCCGAACCGCGGCTGAGCCAGTTACGCGCCAGCACGCGGCGCTCCAGCGCCCCGACGATGAGGATGGCGATGGCCGGATACAGCGGCAGCACGTA
>JAPLPC010000616.1 GCA_026400425.1 Hyphomicrobiales bacterium
ATATCGCCGTCTACATGATCGCGATCTTCCGTACCTCGCCGCCGACCAAGGACAACCGTCGTCACGGTCTCACCCAGTTCCTGGTCGACATGAAGACACCGGGCATCAAGGTGAATCCGATCGACCAGATCACTGGCCAGCAGGAATTCAACGAGGTCGTCTTCACCGATGCCTTCATCCCCGACGACCACATGCTCGGCGAGATCGACGGTGCCTGGAAACAGGCGACGTCCGAACTCGCTTACGAACGTTCGGGTCCCGAGCGTTTCCTCGAGACCTATTACACATTGACCGAACTGGTTCGCGCCATCGGCCCCGAACCTGACACGCGCAGCGCAGAAGGCATCGGCCGGCTGGTGGCGCAGCTTCACACCATGCGCCGCATGTCGGTGTCGGTGGCTGGCATGCTGCAGGCCGGCAAGGAGCCGGTGGTGGAAGCCTCCATCGTCAAGGATATCGGCACGGTGTGGGAGCAGCAGCTGCCACATCGCGTCCGCGACCTCGCCGCCTTCGTCGATGACAGTTCCTCTAACCACGATACGCTGGAGGACATGCTGGATTTCGCCATCAAGACGGCGCCAAAACTCACCATCCAGGGCGGCACCACAGAAGTGCTGCGCGGCATCATCGCGCGCGGCCTCGGCCTTCGCTGATCACACGAATCGAATTGAGGACATCATGACCACCTACAAAGACATCGCCGTCGAGACCCGCGGCCATATCGCGATCATCGAAATCCGCAAGCCGCCGCTGAATTTCTTCGACATCCTGCTGATCCAGCAGATCGCCAATGCACTCGACGAAATCGATGCCGATCCGGAATTGCGGGCGACGGTATTGTGCGCCCAAGGCAAGGCGTTCTGCGCCGGCGCCGATTTCAGCGACCCCAACCGCAAGGAAACCGAAGCCGCGGCGAAGAGCGGCGACCCCGCCGACAATCTCGGCTCCATTGGCCATCTCTACATGGAAGCCGTGCGCATCTTCCGCGCCAAGAAGCCCATCGTCGCCGCCGTTCAGGGCGCGGCCATCGGCGGTGGTCTGGGGCTCGCCGTATCCGCCGACTTCCGCGTCGCCTGCCCGGAAACCCGCTTCGCCGCCAACTTCACCCGCCTCGGCTTCCATCCCGGCTTCGGCCTGACGGTGTCGCTGACCGAACTGATCGGCAAGAACAATGCCGAACTGATGTTCTACACCTCGCGCCGTGTCGGCGGCGAAGAGGCCTTGAAGATGGGCCTCGCCAATGTGCTGGTGCCGCAGGATCAGGTTCGCGACGCCGCCATCAAACTGGCGGAAGAGATCGCCGAGAACTCTCCGCTCGGCCTGCTCTCCACCCGCGCCACCATGCGCGGTGGACTTGCCGACCGCGTCGCCAAGGCCACCGAGCACGAGCTCGCCGAACAGACGCGGCTGCGCAAGACTGAAGATTTCAAGGAAGGCGTGGCCGCGACGTCGGAACGCCGCGTGCCGAATTTCAAGGGGCGCTAAGTCCCCATCGGGTTTGCTCTGCAAACCTCACTGCGAATGGCCGGGTTCGCCCGGCCATTTTTATTCGTCGCAACGTCGACGTCAGCTCTTTCGCACCACCAGCGCATCGACGATCGTCACGCCTTCGCCTGCCGGATGCACCAGCACCGGATTGAGTTCGATCTCGGCGACCTCGCCTTTCAGCTGCGCTGCCAATTGCGAGACCTTTGCGATCAACGCCGCTGCCGCTGCCACATCCGCCGGTGCCGCGCCGCGAAATCCGTTGAGCAATGGCGCGCTCTTCAGGCCATGCAGCATCATCGCCGCTTCCTGCGCGCTCACCGGCGCCTGGCGATAGACGACATCTTTGAACAGTTCTGCGGTGACACCGCCGAGACCGACCATCACCATCGGCCCGAACGTGTCGTCGAGTAGCGTCCCGACAATGATCTCGACGCCCGTTTTGGCCATCTGCGAGACCAGCACGCCCTGCAGCGCCGCCTGCGGCCGGTGCTTTTGCGCATTTTCGATCAATGCATCATAAGTGGCAGCCGCCTCTTCAATGGTCGTGATATCGAGCTTGACCCCTCCGACCTCGCTCTTATGCGGGATATCGCGCGACTGGATCTTCATCACCAACGGGAAATCGACGTTGCCTAGTGCTGCATCGAGCGCTGTTCTGTCGGCCACGAGAATTTCATGCGGCAGTGCGACGCCCGCAGCCTGCAGCAGCTTCTTGCTGTCATGTTCCGACAGCGTGGGCGTGGTCAGATGTCGTGCGAGATCCGACGGCACCTGCATGACTTTCGCGATCGCTTCGAACGGCTCGAAGCGCGCGTGATCGACGAGCCGCCGCATCGCCACGCTCACATGCGTGAGCCCGGACAGAACGACGACGCCGGACTCTGCGAGCCCGGTGCGCGCAAAATTGGACGGCAGCGTATAGGACCAGAACACGATCGGCTTGCTCTGCGCCGCGATCACTGGCTTGAGCTCGGGCGTCTTGAACGGTATCCGCGTCTCGCTGGACAGCGAGATCACCACCAGAATCGGGAAGAGGCGCGTGATGAGCACCAGGTCCGGATCGGCGGCGATGTCCGGGGCGTATTGCGGGATCGATGTCTGCTTGGGGTCGAAGAGCCAGCCGGTGTGCGAGTGCCAGAAGCCCTTGGTCAGCGCCCGCTTGGAGGTGCCGTACTTCCAGGGAGAGTGCGGGTCGTTGGCCTCGTCGGAGAACTTGTGGTGCTTGCGGTGGTCGGCCACCCACTGGGAGATCGAGCCCTCAAGGGCAAGGCCACCCATGACCGCAAGTGTGATCTTGACGGCACGAGGAGCCTTGAAGGATCCGTGGGTGAAGAAGCGGTGGTATCCCACCGTGACGCCCAGACCGGTGATGCCCCAGAAGACCACGAAGAGGATCACGTCCGTCCAGCTCAGCCAGCCGCCCCAGGCGACAGGGATAGCGGCCAGCACGGCCAGGAAGGGGATGACCACGAAGAGGCCGATGATGATGCGCATGCTGAGGGGTTGATCCTGCAGTTGCTCACCTGCGGAATCCAGGGGGAGTTCATCGACTGGATCCGCGGCTGGTGACACCGGCATGGGCCCTCCTTGGAGTGGTCGCCGCACAGGCTGGGCTCCCCCACTCGCGCGGGACCCACCTGAACTGCGAA